>CBDTUP010000025.1:0-14494 GCA_965363685.1 uncultured bacterium
CCGACGACAAGCTGAGCCAATAGTGATGTGACACTTTGCTCTGGGCAATCCGTCTCCTCGACGCTTTTCCCCATCTGCTAGTCCGATATCACTCACCGGAGAGGCGCCCGGTGCCCTACCCCAGGATCTCGATCTTGGTCGGTTCGACCTCGATAACGCAATGACGGTTGGCCGGGTCGGAGGTGGACAAGTACTTGCTCGTCAGGAACACCCGGTGCAGATGCCTGAAGCTCATCAACAGCCCCCGCAGCGAGCGGAAATACTTGCGGACGTCACGACGCTTGTACTCCTTGAGCAGGTCTGGTTCGGTTCTGATTGCTGCCGTCCCGGTGATTCGCATGAGCCGGGAATCGGTCGGGTCCTCCTCGATCTCAAACAGCAGCTGAACGGCCGGATTCACTGCCACGTTGCGAGCGGCCAGTGTCCCGGTTGTCGTCCCCAGCCAAAGGCGGGAATCGTCGACTACGAAGTAGTTGGGGTTCACGTGGGGCCGACCCGACCGCGAGACCGTGGCCATGCGGGCAACCATGGCGCGTTTGAGAAGGTGCTGAACGAGCGCGTCAGTCAGAATCATGCTTCCACCGCATGCGTCCGTAGTCCCAGCTCGACACCCGGGACGGCTCCAACTCGAACCAGCGCAGTTGCTCCTGGAGAGACGAAGCGATCGGCCGCGCCACTCCACGTAGATAAAC
The DNA here is from genome assembly GCA_965363685.1 of uncultured bacterium. GTDB lineage: Bacteria > Actinomycetota > Acidimicrobiia > Spongiisociales > JAHEDJ01 > JAHEDJ01. The sequence continues at coordinate 693 of CBDTUP010000025.1, forward strand.
GGCGCGGAGTTCGAAGAACAGCACCCCATCGTCAACAACCAGAACCACCTCGGTGGATGGAGCAGGAGCTTCGGCACCCGATTCGATACCGATCAGGTACCGGCCGTCCTCGTATCGCAGACGAACCGGTTCGATCCGCGGGGCTCCCCCGCCGGTGAAGCCGATACACGCCCGGGCAGGACGTTCGAGCAAATCCATCGACTCGTCCAACGGAACTCGAACCGTCACCTCACGCGACATGAGCACATCTCCATGCCTGGTTCTCGAAGATCCCGGTTCAGCGTGGCTGCCGGGTGTCCAACCCGGTGCCGCCTAGGCACAGCTTCTCCGGTCACGCAGTGTCGTTTCCACCCTGAGCGGCAGACCCGGCCGCCACCGCAGCAACGACGGCCAGCATGGCAGCGACGGCGGCGATCACCGCCCCTACTTCATCACCCTTGCCGGCGTAGCGGATGGCGGCCACCGCCATCAAGACCGCCGCCAGAACCGACGAAATTATGCGGATTCGCATGAGAAATCTCCTCCTCGGTCATGAGATGAAACGCTCCGGCAATGGCCGCGCCCAGCGTCACGGCGAGAACCGGAAGAACCGTCCGGTCGTTGACGTACGCCCAGTCCATTGCGTTGAGAGTCGAATAGCAGTAGGTGCCCAGGCCGATCAGCGCCAACCGGGCGCCCCACGACCGGCCACGAGCCCAGGCGAATAGACCCGAAACTGTGCCCAGCGCCATGGCGGCTTCCGCCACATAGTGAGGGCCGGGCCAGGAAGTCACTGTGACGACCGCGGTAAGCGATCCTCCTGCCGAAAGTGCAGTTCGCCCTGCCAGCCAAATGGCCGAGCAGGCTAAAAGGCCGGACAGGACGACGAGTTGTCGTTGCTCCTCTGACAAACCGCCGGCGTATAGCGACGAGATCAGCACCAGGACCACAAGGGCAGACTCCGCCGAACCCACCGCCAGCGTTTCACCGAGGGTGTTGAGGGCGGCGTACCCAACCATGCCGGCGCCCAACAGGCCGAGGCTCTGAGCCCGGTACCGGCCCGTCCGCAGACCCGCCACGGCGATCAACAGCACCAGCCCGGCCATGAGCGCTCCGAAAGTGCGGCCGAGAAGCGTTCCGGTCTCGTCGACGGGTTGGACCAGCGAGGCCGCCGCCGTTCCATCCAGGAAGTAGCGCGCCCACAGCCCGAAGACCGCCACAGCCGACACCATGAAGTACCCGATGAGGAAACGGTTCCTCCAGCCCGATGTCCGGGCCGATCCAACTCGACCGGTCGATGCCATCACTTCTCGTCCCGTCCTGCTGCTTCGGTGACTCCGTCGGGAACGCGGAATACCTCCCATCCGTCGCTGGCGACCTCGGTGAGCACCGACTCGATCCATGCCAGTTCGGCAGCCACAAGGCTCCGGGTCTTTCGGAACATGGCCGCCGCAGCAGATCCAAACTCCGCCCGTAATATCGGTTCTACCTGCGGCGCATGATCCTCCAGGGCGGACTCCAGCACGGCACGGCGGCGACGCAACACATCCAGGGTCTCCTCCTCGTTGAGGGCATCGGCGTAGGCAAGCATGGCGAAGCGCGTATCGAAGGGAGACGCGCTTGTCACGACGCCAACATCGGATTGAAGCCACTGCCACAGCCTCTGCCGCCCCTCCGGAGTGATCCTGTACACGGAGCGGGGAGGCCGGGCACCAGTCCGTTCCTCGATCGCTTCGACGAGCCCGGCGCCCTCGAGCTTGCGGAGGACGTAGTAGACGTGCTTGGCGCTCATGTCGACCCAGCGTTCGGCGCCGGAGACCTCGATGATCCGGTTGATCCCGTGCCCGTGAATGGGCGACCGGGACACCACCCCCAGCACGAACAACTCCCTAGCGTTGACCAGGCCCTCGCCTGAAGGATTTGTATCGTTCATACTAGTATGAATCGTACTATGCAGAATCCGTCTGTCAAGAAGGGTACGGCGATGGCCGGCCGGGCGGAGTACAGGCTGCGTCGGTGCAGTGTCGGGGCACTCGCCCCGGCTCATCAGGGCGGCCACGGCCGACAGATTCACGACGTGAGCAGCTTTCAGAAGATCCGACAGACTTCCTTGTGTCCTCATCGATATCAGCGGCTGCTTCGTCAGAAGACGCGGGCTTGCGCAAACCCAAGCGTCTTGAGACAACTCGAGCGGAAGTAGACAAAGGTGCGCGCACTTTCTCGCCGGCATCAGGACCCGGCCGGCGGAACGCGAGACGACCCGCACCCGAACGCCGTCACGACTCCGGCATCCGATGGGCAAGCCCATACTGGATGATCGCGTCGTACTGGTCGGCGAGCGATGTCGCGTAGATGATGTCCTCGGAGTTGTAGGCCACCCTCCGGTCGGTGAAGAGCGGATCGTCGAGCGGTAGAAACACAGTCCGGCCCGGCCACGACTCGGCCACTACCCGCATCAGTTCGTTGTCGGGAGAGGCGCCCTGCAAGATGTCCCAGGGAGTGCCTCCCGCACCGGGTTCCAACATCGTCCGAGCCGAATTCAGGCCGATCACGATGATCGAGCCTCGGACGATCGCGCTCTCATGGGCCAGATAGTCACCCATCCACTCCTGCTCCGTCCCCATGAGGTGCGACTTCTGAGCGTGATGCCCGCCGATGTTGATCAGGGTGCCGCAGGAGCACTCGGCCACCCGCTCGTCCGACAGTTCTTTGATGATCTCCTCTCGTGCCCTGGACGCCGCATCTCCTTCTCCGGCGCGGATGTCGATGCTGACCAGCTCCACCTCAACCATCTCCACCACCTGGTCGTACCAGCCGGAACCCCACGACGCGATCAGTCCCTGACGATCGGTCTCCAGCGAAGCCAGCAGCTTCTCGATCCTCGCCGTCTGTATGTCGGGGCTGGCACCCGCGTAGTCCGCTCCGAGAGACGCACCGACCGGGCCGGGAACCGGGAGATGGTCGGCCAGGTACTCGAGAATCGAGTGGAAACTCCCGGCTCCCCCGTACCAGTCCTCGTTCGCATCGATTCCGCGCACGTGGATCGTTTCCTCGGGTGAGAGGGTTTCGTTGTAGGTGCGGATCGCCGACAGCTTCCGCTCATAGAACGGAGGTGGCTCCCACTCGGGAACGAATGACCCGCCCTGGACGTAGTCATCCAGGAGCCAGCCGACCATCTGCGGTGCCTCGATCAGCAGCTGGCGGAAGCCTCGGGAATGGAGTTCCCCGAGGAGGTCGGCTACGAATGCCCAGTGCTCCCGCAGATGGTGTGTCTCCCCGAGGAGGACGACCTTGTTCCCGGCGAGGAGGTCGACCACCTCGCCGGGAATCGATGAGCCGTCGAAGGGGATGCCGTCACGCTCGACCAGCGGCAACAGGTCGGACGCAGTGACGTCGGCACCTGAAGCGCATCCGGTCAGGGCAAGCATGGTGAGCAGTATCAAGGCTCTGGCCCGTCGCATCTTCTGCCCCTCCTAACCCCGGTCGATCGAACCGGAGCCGGACAGCGAACTGCGGACTTTCGGATCGCCCTGATAGGCGATGTGCCCCGAGCCGGACACGGACGCGTCGAGGTCGTCACTCACGTTGACCAGCGCCCGCCCGCTGCCGGACACGTTGACGCTCCCGTACTGCGCCAGCAGGTCCCCGCCTTCGTAGCGGCCCGATCCGCCGATCGTGACGTCAAGGTCGGTCACAGTGCCGAGCGGCACGACCCGCCCCGACCCGGCGATGGACACGTCGAATCGATCCGTTTCGATGGGGAATGCTTCGATAAGAGCACTACCGCTGATCGTCACTCCGTCGAGGCCGGCGGCGGAGATCCGGTAGACGATCGGACGGGTCGGCTCGATGTTGACGTGGGGAGCGACGCCGAGCCGGAGTTCACCGTCGACGACCTCGACCGTGAGTACCTCCAGGAGGTTGTCCTCGGCTTCGACGACCAACGACTCCGTGCCGGTGACCTCCACTACGACCTCGGCACCGCCGGCAACCGAAATGTGGTCGAAGCCCTCGACCGTCCGTGTCTCGGTGGCGATGTGACCCGACCCGTGGAGCCGGTCAAAGGTGCCTCCTGTGGAGCAGCCCGCGGCCACCAAGCCGGCGAGCAGAAGGAGAGCCGGGAGGGTACGAGAGACTCTCGTCCTTGGCCGACGACGCCGGGTGCGGGGCCCGTTCGACGGGCTGGACGGGCCGATCTTGCGTGCTTCGATTCGTTTGTTCTCCATCAGCGCGGCGCCGGTGGAGTGATGGGGTGCGTACATCAGCTGGTTCCTTCCTTGTTCCCGATGTGCACCCGCATCTTCCGGCCCGTGCGCTGTGGCAGGGCTGTGACCGGGCTGTGGTCAAGAGCCAGGGCAGCTCGGGTCGAGTGCGTATCGCTCGCACTCGTCGCTGGTGAACGTACGGCTGAGCCGGTCGCCCGCTCGCTCGAGCAGCTGGTCGATGGGAAGGATGATCAAGCGGGTCGCCCCGTCAGAGCCCGGAACGGCGAGGCGGGTTCCGTCGGCGACAAACGAGATCCCGCCGGGCGAGGTGATCGCCGGCAGGCTCAGGAGTTCCTCGCCGTCGATGGTCCACAGTTTTACCGAGTTGTCAAGGCTCGCGCTTGCCAGCACCGTCCCGTCTGGAGCGAACTCGACGTCGAGCACTCCACCTGTGTGGCCGACCAGCACGCGAACCTCGATGAGAAGGATGTCATCAGCGGGATTCACCCGGTAGAGAATGATCGTGCCGTCTGCTCCTGCCACTGCCAGCAAGTCTCCGTCGGGGCTGAAGGTGTGGCCGAGTATGGCCCCCTGGTTGTTGTCGAGCGTGAATCGAGGCGCCAGCGTATCCGCCCGGAACACGCTGATCCCCTCACCGATGGCATAGAGCAGATCGCCCGATGGGTCGAACCCGATCGAGAACAGGCCCCGGCCGGTCAGGTCGAGCATGGCGGAGGCGGAGCCGGTCAGGACGTCCCACACCCGAACCGTGCTATCGAGACTGCCCGTCACCAGAACCTCACCTCCGTGGCTGAACTCGACGCCCCAAACGGAGTCACGATGGTCGGCGAGAACATGGCGGGACTCGCCGGTGGCCACACTCCATATCCGGACGGTCGCGTCCTCGGCGGCGGTGGCGAGAAGAGTCCCGTCCGCGCTGAAGGCCGAGCCGAAGATCCGGGCCGTATGACCATCGAGGCGGTGGAGCAATCGGCCGTCGCTCGCATCCCACAGCATCGCCGAGCCGTCCTCGCCCCCGGTGAAGAGCATCGAGCCGTCATCGCTCAACTCGGCAATCGTGACCGGGGCCGGGTGGCCGGCGAATACCAGGTCCTCCCGGCTTCCAGCGGCGGTCACTTCCCAAATTCGCGTCGTCTTGTCGCCCGACGTAGTGGCGAGGAGGAGCCCGTCGGGGCTGAAACGGACGGCGGCGACCCCGGCCCGGTGACCATAGAGAATCAACCCGGGCCGGCCGGTCGCGATTTCCCACAGCCGGGCTGTACCGTCTTCGGCCCCGGTCGCCAGATACCGCCCGTCACTGCTGATGTCGACTCCGCAGACGGGACCCGAATGACCCTCGATCACGTGGAGCAGTTCTCCAGACCTCCCATCCCACAGCCGCGCAGTGCCGTCTTGGGAACCGGTGGCGATCACTTCACCGGCCGGCCCGAACGTCACATCGCAGACCCCGGCGGTGTGACCGGTCAAGCGAAACAGTTCAGTGCCGTCGGTGTCGAGGATCGCCGCCCCGCTCGTGTCCAGGGCCACTCCAATCAGTCCGTCGGGTGCCATTGCCACGCCGGTGACGATCTCGTCGAACGGGTATGCGGCGAGTTCCGCGCCGGTGTCGGAGTCCCACCGTCGGACCGTTCCATCGATCGCCCCGGTGAGCACCTCGGAGCCGTCGGGGCTGAATGAGACACTGGTGAGCCAGCCGGAGTGACCGGCGAGAACGTGCAGCTGGGTTCCGTCTCCGGAGTCCCAGATCCGGGCGGTGCTATCGAGTGATGCCGATGCGATCATCCGGCCGGTCGGGTCGAAGGTGGCGTCGGTGGTGCCGTCGGTGTGCCCTTCCAGCGTGAGCAGTACGTCGCCCGTCGTGGAATCCCATACGATCAGGTGACCGTCGCTGCGACCTCCCCCAAAAACCGTGCCGGCGTCGGCGGTCACCAGCCGTGACCCGTCGGGGCTGAATCCCCCCGACCCGCCTTCCACGGCCGTCACCATCCGGTCGGCGAGCACGGCCCGATGCAAGGCTTCTACCGTCTCGCGCAGGACCGGTTCGTCAACTTCTCGCACGATACGAGCGGCTTCGAGTGCCAAGAGCACAGACAGCTCCGGATCGACCTCGAGACCGGCTACTGCCTCCGAGGTCAGGGCCCGCCCGGTGGAGACGGCCAGGTTGTGCTCGGCTTTTCGGGTCTGGCTGCGCGCCAAGAGCGAAAGCGCGGCTGCCACCACAGTCGCTACGGCCAGCACTACGACCAGAAAGCGCAGCCGGCGAGCGGAGCGGCGCTCGAGTTCGAGTTCGCGTTGCCGGCGCTCCTGTTCGGCCGCCTCAACGGCAGCTCTCTGGTGCAGGCTCGCTTCGATGAAGCGACGTTCGCCGGCGGTGAGTGCCACACCGGCCGAGCCCGACCAGGTCTCAAACTGGGCAAGGCGACTGCCGGTCAGCAGATATCCGTCATCCTCTCTGGATTCGGACCACTCTGCCGCCGCCGCCGTCAGCCGGCGACCGAGACGGAGATCCTCTCGCGCTTCCTCGATCCAACCGCGTAGTCGGGGCCATTCGGACAGAAGGGCGTCATGGCCGATCTCGACCGTCGGTGCCCGGGTGGCGGGATCGTGATCCAGAGTCAGCAGCCGCCCGGCGGCAAACCGCTCGACAACTGCTTCCACGTCACGACGTTCCTCGATGCCCGCGAGTTCAGCCCGGGTCACGCGCCGGCGGACAGCTCCCCCGGCGGCGTCCGGAAGAACCATCCGGAGGAACATCTGGTGAGCGGTGGCGCGTCCGTCGTCGTCGAGCGATGTGAATGAGTCCTCGGCGCGGCGCGCAAGTGCCCCTCTGACGCCCCCGATCTGCTGGTAGGAGTCGAGTGTCAGCACGCTGTCGGTCCTGCGGTCGAAAAGCTCCGTCATTGCGTATTGCAGCAACGGAAGTGCTCCGGGTTGATCAGCCAAGTCGGCGGCGATCTGGACTTCCAACTCCGGTTCGACCGAGACGCCGACGCCGGCGGCCGGACCGGCAACGGCCTGTTCGAGCTCTGCGGGCGTCAGGGGATACACCGTTTCCATGCGGCGGGTGAACACCTCGGCCAGGCTCGGATAGGCCAGGGGTCGATCGTAGAAGTCGGCCCGCATCGCTACCACGATGCGCAGCTGTGGGATCGATCCCCGGCAGGCACGCACCAGACTGTCCACAAACCGGTCGCGTTCGTCTTTGGCGGTCAAAGTGAAGAGCTCTTCGAACTGGTCGATGAGCAACACCAGTCCGGCTTCGGGCCCGGGCAGCACCCTCTTCACCGCCCGGATGAATCCCCCGGAGTCGCTTTCGAGCTGTTCGAGCAGGGTGGCAGGCGGATTGACGGCCACCCTCAACAGCGCCGTCTCGAGCTCCTCGAACGGATCGGCGCCCGGCGTCATTTCGGCGATGAACCAGCGATCCGAACCATTGAGGTCTCCCCTCCGCAAGGCGGCTACCAGGCCTGCCCGCAAGACACTGGACTTGCCACTACCGCTCGGACCGACGACGGCCAGGAACCGGTCGACCGGGTCCTCGAGCCGGGCGAGGAGCCGTCCGGTCAGTGCTTCTCGTCCGAAGAAGTCGGAGGCGTCGGCTTCGGTGAACGCCCGCAGACCCTTGTAGGGGTTGGCAGCGCCGCTCGGGCTGCCGGCGCCTTCCGGCGCCACGGCTCCGACGGCGGTGCGCAGATCGGCGAGCAGCCGGTCGACGTCGCGCTCGCCCGGGTCTTCGATTGCCCCGGTCAGCACGCTGACCATCGACGGAGGGGCCGACTCGGGGAAGTCGAGGCCAGCACCGTCGACCGTCGGGGTTCCACCGAGCACCGTCCCAATCAGCCGGGCGAGGCCGGCTACGTCCTGCGGCCGATCCAAAGGGTCGCCGGATCCGTCGGTCGCCATCCGGAACCTTCCCAGGTAGGCATTGCGGGCCTGATCGAGCAGCACGGCGGTGGCATCGATTCGTCCGTGGTAGATCCCGCTCCGGTGGGCTGTCGCCAGGGCCGGGACGACCTGGCCGGCCAGACGGAGGACAGCGTCGGGGCTCCAGGGGCCGGTGAGCAGCGCATCGGCAAGAGTGCCTCCTTCATACCAGCGTGTGACCAGGTAGGCACTGCCCGGATCTCGCCAGTAGTCGAGCAACGGCACGAGGTGGGGATGCTCGAGTCGGGCAATCGCAGCCGCCCGCGGTCCGAACTTTCGTACGAACTCAGGGTTGTCGGCCGCCGGAGCACCAATCACCTCGACGGTGACCTCGCGCCCGATGGCAGCGTGGTAGGCGCGGAATAGTCGGCTCGCTCCCCCATCGGCGACCAGCCGTCGCAGCTCATAGCCATGCACCGTGCGGCCGGGTTCGAGCACAGCCGCCGGCGGCACATCATCTTGTTCGGCGACGGAGCCGAGCGACTCGTCCTGGTCGAGGATCTTCTGTTCGAGTTCCTGAAGTTCGGAAGAGGGGTCGATGCCCAGCTCGTCGGCCAGGAGCCGACGGGCCTTTTGGAATGTGCGGAGAGCGTCGGCCTGGCGTCCCGACCGGTACAGGGCGAGCATGAGTTGTCCCCAGAAGCGTTCCCGCAATGGGTACTGGGTGGTCAGGTTCTCGAGTTCGGCTATCAGGGTCTGGTGGCGGCCGAGCGCCAGATAGGCATCGATGCGGAGTTCGACGGCCGTGAGCCGCAGTTCCTCGAGCCCCCCCGCCAGGTTGCGCAACGTTGGAGCCTCGTCGGCGACGTCGACCAGTGGAATGCCGTACCAGAGGTCGAGAGCATCGGTGAGACGCCGACCGGCTCCCTCGGGGTCCGAGGAAAGCAAGGAGCGGGCCTGGAGGACCTGCGACTCGAACCGGAGGGCATCGACACGTCCGCTCTCGACTACCAGCGAGTAGCCGGGTGATCTACCGCGCAACAGCTCATCGTCGATATTGATCGCTTTGCGCAGGTTGGCCACATAGCTTTGCAGCGACTTGCGGGCCGCGTCCGGCGGGGACTCCCCGTACAGCTCGTCGATGAGAGCGTCGGTCGAGACGACCTTGTTGGCATTGGCGAGAAGAAGCGCCAGGACTGTTCTCTGACGCGGCCCTCCCAGGGCAACCTCCCGTCCGTCCATCTCAACCGATAGCGGCCCGAGCATCCGGAACTCCATGTCCGACACCCTACGCGCCCCGCGACCCGCAAGGCCGGAATCGGGTGAACGCTTTCACAGCCGGCCGACAGCCGGGGCACAGCCCGGTTGCCGGAAGATGCGATCAAACGAGGAAAGGACACCGGATGTACATCGTTGACTACACGATCGCCAGGGTTCTGATGGAAGCCAGGCTGCTCGAGGCGGAAGCCGGCCGGCGAGCCCGGCGAGGCCACCCGGGCGACAGACCGTTCCGCTCGAACCCAAGCTGGCCCCTCACCACCGTGTTTCGTTCGGCAGCGCATCCAGGGGAGGGAGGACTCTGATGTTGCTCCAGAACCCGCGAAAAGGCCTCCGCGCAACCAACCGTCTGCCCGACGCCGACGCCGGGATCAGACTGTCCGGCGTAGAGAAGCTCTACCGGACCGGACGCCTGCAGTTTCGGGCACTCCGCGGAATCGACCTGCACATATCCGCAGGTGAACTAGTCGCCATCGTCGGACCGTCGGGCAGCGGCAAGTCGACGATCCTCAACATCATGACCGGCATTGACCGTCCGACGAGCGGGTCGGTCACAGTGGCCGGAGAACAGATAGATCAGATGACCGAAGAACAGCTGGCCGCCTGGCGCGGTGCCAACGTTGGGATCGTGTTCCAATTCTTCCAGCTGATCCCGGTCTTGACCGCGCTCGAGAACGCGATCCTGCCCCTCGAATTCAACGGGAACAGACCACATGCCGAAGTGGTCGGACGGGCAACCGGCAACCTGGAACTAGTCGGACTCGGTGATCGGCTCGATCACCTGCCGGCCGAACTGTCCGGCGGCGAACAGCAGCGGGTGGCCGTTGCCCGGGCGCTGGCCAATCGGCCCCGACTGCTCGTCGCCGATGAGCCGACCGGCAACCTGGACTCAACCACCGCCGCCTACGTCATGGAACTCCTCGTAGCCCTGAATCGGGACGGCACCACGGTCGTCTACGTCACCCACGACGAACGACTCACCGGGTATGCGCATCGCGTGGTTGCCGTCCGCGACGGGCAGATCGTCAAACATGGAGTTGGTCGATGAGCGTCACACTTTCGCGGAAGGCGGCTCGCGACATGAAGCAGCATCCGCTGCGCACGCTACTGACCGTCATCACGGTAGCCGTGGCGGTCGCCGCAGTGTGGATGCTTGCCGTTCCCCGCACACTCGACGCCGCAATGGACAACCGCCGAGAAATCGATGCCGCCCACCACATAGTGTTGTCGCCACAGAATCTCTGGTTCTCGGGGGAAGGCTCGGAGCAGCCCCCGGCCGTTGCCGAGATCAGTCCAGCGGAACTCGCCGGGGTCGCCGAGCTCCCCAACGTCGCCGCAATCGATAGCCGCCCGATCTGGAAGACGAGTGCTCGAATCAACGGAGAGCAAGAGGATGTCTGGCTGGTCGGTGTCAACGATTTCACCGCTCAGAGCGTCAATATCGTCGACGTGGAGACCGGGGCGGCACCGACGGATGGAGAGCTGGAGACTCTGGTCGACTCGTTCAGTGTTCGCGCCGGTCGTCTGAACCTCGCCGCCGGGGCCGCGGTCGACATTCGAGCCGGCGATGCGCGCTTCTACCCATTCACGGTCACGGGGGTGGGCGGAACCGTAGGACTGAACCCGCGCGCCGATGACGAGACCCCCGTCTTCTATGTGTCTTCGGACGTCGTGCACCTGTTTCTTGCCCACACAGGGTTCAACTCGATCGAGATTCGGGTCGAGGATCCGGCCGCGGTCGACACCACGGTCCAGGAGGTCCGCGCCTACCTCGACCGGGTGGCGCCGGACGCCGAGTACTGGCGTCTTGCCGAAATCGTCCGACCTGAAACCTGGCCCGGACGGGAGAAGCTCGACCGGCTGCTGCCACTGTTGTACGTGCTCGCCGCCGTTGCTACCGGGTCGGCGCTAGTCCTGGTGGCCACGACGATGAACACACTCATTCGGGGCCAGTCCCGCCAAATCGGCATCCTGAAAGCCATAGGCGCATCGCGTGCGGAAATCCGGGCCTGTTCCCTGAGGGCGGCGCTGATGCTGGGCGGCTCCGGCGCCGCACTCGGGACGATGTTTGGTTCGACCGCAGGATGGGCATTCGGACGCTACGCCCAGGAACAACTGCTCGGCATCACGCCCGTATGGCGGATCGATTTCACCGTGGCGCTGCTGGCCACTTGCGTAGGGGTGGCGGCCACCACGCTGGCCGCCACCCCGGCCATTCGACGAGCGATGAATATACCGGTGCTGGCGGCTCTCGACGACCACGGATCGAGCAACGGCTCCGGACGGAGCACTCTCGACGTGGTCGCCGCCAGGGCTCCCTTCCGGCAGCAGACGACACGGATCGGCGTCCGCAACGTGGCGCGACGCACATCGCGCAGTCTCGCCGCCGTCGCCCAGGTTGCGCTGGGGGTGGGCGCCGCTCTGGCGTTCGGAGGGTTCGCAGTGACCGGGGTGGCGGTGTCGTCGGATACGCTTACCCGCGAGGGCAGCGATATCACCGTCTATGGAGAGATGGGACTGCTCGATCCTGGGGCTGCTGCCGCCATTCAAAGCCTGGAGGGTGTCGCCGCCGTCCAACCGACCGTTGACGCGAGAGTCGAATACGAAAAGGGCCAACTGACCGTTCGGGGTTTCCCCCTGGATCCGGTTTACGAACCGGCACTGATTTCAGGCCGCTGGTTCACAACCACCGAACTTGACGAGGCCCGAGCGGTGGCCATCGTGGGAGCTCCGCTGGCCGAGGCGATCGGAACGGATGTGGGCCGTATCCTCGAGATCAGCACGGATTCAGCCGTAATCCAAGTCGAGATCATCGGCATCGACGACAGTCTGGTGCAGGACGGCAAGTACCTGTGGATGCCGCTTACAACGGTGCTTGAGTTCGAGGGTCTACCTGCCCCGCCCGTCTACTGGATAGAGACCACCTCATCGGAACCGGAGGACGTCGACCGGGTGGCCGCCGGTATCGTCAGCCTCCTGGAACAGCCGGGAAGACCCGTGATCGCCCACGCCCGCTATGCCGACCTCGAAGCGGCCCGACGGGAGGACAAGTTGGTCGGCGGCGTGATTCAGGTATTGGCCCTGCCCATCCTGGCCGTCGGCATGATCGGCCTGGTCAGCACGATGACCTCCAATGTCCTGGACCGAACCAGAGAAATCGGGGTTCTCCGCAGCCTCGGCTCCCGGTCGCGGCACCTGCGTCGCATCTTCCGCGCCGAGGGTACGACTCTGTCGGTGGCCGGATGGCTGGTCGGACTCCCCATCGGGTACGGCCTGGCGCGGCTGATCGTGTGGCTGTTCGGACGTGCCCTCCACGCCACACTCGACCTTCAGTTCCCCATCTGGCTGATGTTCACCGCCCTGCTGGGGGTGGTGATCGTAACGAGGATCGCCTTGCGGCCGCCGCTGCGGCATGCCACCCGGATGCAGCCCGGAATGGCGATCCGCTATGAGTGAGCATCGCAAGTTCGACTCGGGCGACTCTTCGACATCCCCTGAGCACGTCCGATCACATGCATTAGGAGGCCCCCGTTAGCGGGGGCCTCCTGCGATGCGACTACTGATCGAGGTCGCGCACTGGTTCAGGCTGATGCGAGCGAGTTCCCAACCAACACGCCATCGACGAGGTCGCCGAGCAGTTGGACCGGCTGTTCCGTCCACGAAGAGATGGGGATCTCACCGTCGACCGAGCCCTCGACGAGGGGGAGTTGCATGACGTCGACTCCCTCGACCGGGACCTGAACACCCGCAGGCTGCGGTGGATAGGACTCGGCGATGGAGTCGGCAATGACGACACTGCCGTCGGTGCCGACGAACACGTAGCCGTTGACCAGGAACGGACCCTCGCCGGTGGTAGCGAGTAGCTCGGCGACGCTGATGCCGGGACCCATACCGGCCATTATCGTCCCACCGGCGTCGTCGGCGAGCGGAGTGTCTCCTCCCGTTTCAAGAGGTTGGGTGGTGGGAGCATTGCCGACATCGGATGGCTGTGCCGGGTCGGCGGCCCCGCCGCCACAGGCGGCGAGCAGCAATGCGGTGGCTGCGAATAGTGCAATGAGGCGATACATGTTTCCTTGCCTTTCCTTCATGCCCTTTCTGACGTCGCGAACCGATTCCCAGGTTCCCACCCTCTAATCGGCGTCTATTGACGAACAGGCGCTCGACGATCATCACATCGATATCGCCCGCTTGCGCGCTCTGTCGGATGCCGTAGGCGAGCTTCGCCGCCCCGCAGGACACGACCATCCATCCATACGGATCTCCCCATAATGTCTACAGACGCCGGCGACGCCGGTCGATCCTGCGAGAGGCCATCGTGCCGGTGAAGCAGAGGACGTGCACGGCCTCCCAACCACGAGAGACATCTACCGGATCATCCCGCAACGCGTGTGCCTATTCGACTGTGACAGTTCTGTTACACGCCGGTGACGGCGACGTAACCCCGGTATTGGAGAG
>CBDTUP010000026.1:0-14452 GCA_965363685.1 uncultured bacterium
TTCTGCCGGTATGCCGAGGCGGGCGGCAACTGCTTCGTTGATGCGCAAGTTCGCTTGGTGAAAGAAGAACAGATCGACGTCGTCGAGGGTCACGCTGTTGGTCTTGACTGCGTCGCCAATCGCTTCGCTCATCCGCTTGACGGCGTTCACGTAGACGGCCCGTCCATTCATCTTCGGGTATTGGTCTCCGCGGTCGAGATGGTCATGGGTCACCAGACCGTCCGGGAACGCCATCCCCGGTGACGGCAGCCAGAGTTCCTTCGCCCCGGCGCCGTCGGCGTGGAGGTGGGTCGAGTAGATCTGGGGATCGGCGTCCCCGCCGGGTTCTGTCGCCTCTACGACCACAGCTCCGGCGCCGTCCCCAAACAAGACGGTCACATCACGTCCTTCCGTGCTGACGTCGAGTCCCTTCGAGTGGATCTCGGCACCGATAACGAGGATCTTCTCGTACATGCCGGTGCGAATGAACTGGTCGGCTATTGACGTGGCATACACGAATCCGGTGCACTGCTGGCGAATGTCAAGAGCGGGGATCTCACTGATGCCCATCTTGGTTTGCAGGAAACATGCGGTTCCGGGAAAGAAGTGGTCTGAGCTAAGGGTGGCGACGATCAGCATATCGATGTCGTTCTTGTCGACTCCGGCTGATTCAAGAGCAGCAGTCGCCGCCTCGAGTGCCAGATCCGATGTGGCCATTTCGGGGTCGACCCAATGGCGCTGTTTGATGCCGGTGCGTTCGGTGATCCACTCGTCGGACGTGTCCATCAACTCGGCCAGGTCGTCGTTGGTTACGACTCGCGGCGGAAGATAGCCTCCGACGCCCGTGATTCTCGACCGAATCGCCACTCAGGGTCTCCTTTTCGTCTGTTGCCCCATCGTAACGAGTGCAGAGCGTGTGCCTTGCGGATCAGGGGGAACCCCTGGGGGTATCACTGACCGGCAGCCCTCCAGGCGTCGCGGATCCTCACCTTGGCGCCGAGTTTGAGGATTGATCCCTTGTACACGCGGCCGCCAAGTCTGATCAACAAATAGGTCAACGCAAGGACGAGGACTATGGACAACAACATCTCCCACAGTGGCACTTCGATCAGTGAGGCGCGAATCGGCATGACCAGGGGAGATAGGGGCGGGACTATCGAGCCGATTCTGGCCAGGGCTGCTTCAGGGTTCTCAAGGGCCATGAGCGATATGAAGTAGCCGGGTAGCAGAAGGATTACCGGCAACATTCCAACGCTCTGGGCGTCTTCTTGTCTCGAGACCGTGGCGCCGAGTGTGGCGTACACAACGCTGAAGAATCCGTAGCCGAGCAAGTACCAGAAGACGATCCACATGAGTACCCGCAGACTGAGCGCGCCGAGGTCGACGTCGGCAATGTCGAACATGCTCACTGTGAGGAGTGCAGCACCCCCGAGCACGATGAGTTGCACCAGGCCGAGGACTCCGATGCCGACCACCTTCCCGGCCAGCAACTCATGCGGGCGAACGCGAGAGAGCACTACTTCGACGACCCTCGACGATTTCTCCTCCATTACCCCCATCATCACGAACTGTCCGAACATGAGAATCGAGATGTAGAGGATGAACGAACCGGCGTAGGCCGCGACTCGTTTCGGTCCGGCCTCTGGATCGGGTTCGTTGAGGGTTCGAGTATCCAATGGTGGTGGAGCGAGGAGTCGGGTTGCATCCTCCGAACTCAGACCGAGGTCGGCGATGACGTCCTGCCTGTTGATGCCATGGACTGCGGCGGTGATGATCGAAGCGAGTTGCAGTGAGCTTTCCTCGTTCCAAACGAGTTCGCGGCCGTCGATGATGATGACGTCCTCGGTGCCTTCATCGACGGCCGCCTCGGCGGTTTCGATGCTGTCGTACGGAGTCAGGCTCACATTACGATCGAATGCGCGTGCCGATTCGGTGAGTGCTCGCTGCAGGTTGCTCGGCTGAGAACCGACCGTGCCGATGTCGTAGGCGGGGGCGTCACGCATTTCCATGGCCATCAGTGGTCCGACCGCGGCCACCAATCCAACGATGATGATCATCGAGGCGAGGAATGCCCGGCTCTTTGCCCGTTGCATGAAGTCCCGGTAGGCGACGAGCAGGATATGGCGTACTCCACTCATCTTTGCACCGCCTCTCTGAAGAGATCGGACAGGCGAGGGGGCTCAACTGAGAACTTGGTTACCTCCCCTTGCGCGCCCACATGCTCGAGTAGTTGCTGCAGGTCGACGTCCCGATCAATCAAATAGCGGTTGTCGCCCCTGGCATTGCCCGCCACCTGGACGCCCTCGAGGTTGGGCTTCCAGTCGTGGCCGTCAATCGTGATCTCGAGGTGTAGATGCTCGGATTTCGCTTTGAGGTCTTCGAGCCTGCCGGCGGTAACGACTCGTCCGTGGTCGATGATGACGACGTCCTGGCACACATCTTCGACGAGATCCAACTGGTGGCTGGAGAAGACGACTCCCATCCCTGAAGCAGACAAGCTGCGGAGAATTTCGGCCATCGCCTCGACTCCAATCGGATCGAGACCCGCGAACGGTTCATCGAGAACGGCGAGCTTCGGCCGATGGACCAGTGAAGCCGCCAGCTGCACTCGCTGTTGATTGCCGTGTGAGAGTTCTTCCAGCTTGGAGAGGGTACGGTCGCTCAATCCAAGCTGGCCCAACCAGGTGGCTGCTTCCTGCGCGGCCTCGCTGCGAGACAGCCCCGATAGCCGGCCGAAGTAAGTGAGTTGCTCTCCGATCCTCATCTTCGGATACAGGCCGCGTTCCTCCGGCATGTAGCCGAACTGGAGTCGTTCGTTGTGCGTGATCGGTTTGCCGTTCCAGGTCACAGAGCCTGAGTCGGGTTCGACGAGTCCGAAGATGCACCGCATGGCAGTGGTTTTGCCCGCTCCATTGGGACCGAGGAAACCGACGACCCGGCCCGGCTCCACGTCGAACCCAGCACCCGCCAGGGCAGTCACGTCACCAAATCGTTTGTGCAGATCGGTCAGCGATAGCACGGAATCCTCCGGTGGTCTCAAACAGGTTTGCCACTCAACTCTTGATCCTACGGTTCAATACTGCTCGGCGTCTGCGGCCGAATGGCCGTTTCTGATGGGATGGGGCTTGACACTGGTAGGGCAATATGACATCATAATGACATTATGATGATGTCAAAGACGATGAATGCATCGAAGTTGTCGCAGGACTGGTCGTTTCGCGCCCGCAACGTGACCAAGACATACGGTGGCGATTCTCTGGCGAACGACGCCCTCTCCATCGAGGTCCATCCGGGAGAGGTCTATGGCCTCCTCGGCCCAAATGGGGCCGGCAAGACAACCTTCGTGAAACAGATCATCGGTCTCCTGAAGCCGACCAGCGGTGAGATATCGGTTGGACCGTACGATCTGGTTCAAGACCCGGATGTCGCCCGCCAACTCTGCTCGTATCTGCCGCAGGCGCAGATGCCCATTGAGTCCTTCAAGCTACATGAGGCGGTGCATACAGGGCTCATCCGCGGGGGCCCGCCACGAGCGGTGGAAGAGCGCGGTCGGGAGCTCATCGAAGCGCTTGATCTGACCGAGTGGAACGACACGCTCGGGCACAAGCTCTCGGGAGGCGTGAGGCGCCTTGTCGGCTATGTCATGACCACCGTCTGGCCCGGCAAGATCGTGATTCTCGACGAACCCACCAACGATGTGGATCCGCGCAGAAGGAGACTGTTGTGGGAGCAGATCCGGAGACTCGGTGCTGAGGGTGCGGCGGTGTTTCTGGTGACCCACAATGTCATGGAAGCTGAGAAAGCTGTCGACCGGCTCGCAATCATCAACGAGGGCAAGCTGATAGCAGAGGGCACGCCCTCATCGCTCAAGTCGGACGACAGAGGCCGGCTCCGTCTCCAGGTGATGTTGACCCCGGGCAACGGCATGCCGGAGCTGCCACTGTACGTTCATCACCACGCCCGGGTTGGAAACAACCTCGTCATGACCATTGACGAGCAGGAAGCTTCGACCGGGATCGCCTGGGCGCAGAACCTGACGGAGACGGGAGTCGCTGAGGAGTACGCCCTGGGAGCGACAACTCTGGAAGACGTGTACATCCGTCTCACCGGCCATACTTCGGGGGACGGCGAATGATCTCGGCCCCGCCGTTACTCCTCCCGGTCAAACGTCACGGTGCCGGACACTGGTTGACCAGCTATCGCGCCATGCTGCGATGGCAACTGACGGATATGAGGCTTCTCCTCCCTCTGACGGTGCTGGTTCAGCTTTTATCGGGCGTCGGGTTGGTGATCGGTTTCGGGCTCCTGATTCCCGACATGACCGAACGGCTGGCCCTGTTTCTCTCAACCGGGGCTGTGGTTGTGTCACTGGTCATCGTCGGCGTGATCATGGGACCGCAACTGATCGCCCAACAGAAAGCGTCTGGGTCGTACGACTTCATGTGGTCCCTGCCGGTTCCGCGCAGTTCGGCTGCAGCCGCATGGGTGACCCTGAATGTGATTGTCGCGGTCCCGGCGATGGCGGGGGCTCTTGTTGCCGCCAGGTGGCGCTACGACGTTGAGTTTGCAGTCACTCCGATGGTTCTCCCTGCCGTGGGACTGACGCTGTTGACCGGCACTCTTCTCGGGTATGCGCTTGCTCACGCAGTTCCGAAGCCCGATATCACACAGCTCGTGACCCAGCTGCTGATATTTGTGATCTTCGGGTTCTCGCCGATCAGTTATCCGATCGAGAACCTCCCCTCCTGGTTGGCTACCACCAACGAGTTCCTTCCGTTCTATCCGATGGCCAATGTGGTGCGCGATGCATTGACCGACGGGATCGTGACCAATGTTGGTCGTTCATATTTCGTGTTGTCGCTGTGGGCGATAGCCGCGGCCGCGTTGTCGGCGGTAGTACTGAGGAGACGCAAATGACCACTCTCGTCCGTTCGGGCCCTTCGTACTGGATCAGTAGCTACCGGACGATGGTCCGTTTCGAAATGATCAATCTGAGGACATTCCTTGCCTTCGCTCTGATCATTCAGGTTCTCACCGGGGCTGGTATGGCCTATCTATACGGTTTCTATATGGGTGATTTGCCTGAAGTCGGCAGGTTGTTCGTGGTAACGGGGATACCGGCTCTGGCGCTGGTTCCCATCGGTCTGGTCATGGTCCCTGCGGCGATCATGACGCACAAGATCCGTGACACCTATGACTTCGTCTGGTCGCTCCCTGTGCCGCGGATGACCTCGGCAGCGGCCACGTTCACGGTCTTCACCGGTTTGGCGGTCCCGGGCACTCTCATTGCGTTGTTGGTCGCCGACCTCTACTACGGAGTGGACTTGCTGTGGTCTTGGTCGTTCATCCCGGCGGTTCTGCTCACGTCGCTGATGGCTACCTCGGTCGGGTTCGCCATGGCGCATGCCGTCCCCGAGCCGCGGTTCACGAATCTCTTACGAATATCATCATGTTCCTGGCGATCCTGTTCGCACCGATCGTTGTGCCGATCTCACAGTTCCCGGATTGGTGGGCATCGGTGCATCGAGTTTTGCCGTTCTATCACATGGCCCAGGTGCTGCGAGGCTCGCTGTCTTCCGGCCTGGTCGAGTCGGCAGCAACCTCATGGGCGATCCTCGGGGCATGGACCGTGGGGGCGTGGCTGCTGGCAGGATGGGTGGTCGGCCGCCGCAAATAGCCACTCAGATAGCTTGGGTTAACGGCAGGCTGCACATCGAACCCTTCGGTCGGCCGGTGCCGGAGTGCCAAGAGCCAATTGCTCAATGCCTCTTGCCTAGTCTCTTGGCATGGATCGAATAGCACGCGTCATCGTCGAACATTCCAAACGAGTCCTCGGTCTCACCGGGTTGATCACCTTCATCTCGTTACTGATGCTGTTCCGGATCGACTTCAACGCCGACGTTTCTTCGTTCATCGTCGACGGCAGCGACGTCGGGCGGGAGTTTGCGGCGCTACAGGACAAGTACGAAACGGCCGATCCGATCAACGTTGTCGTCTCGCTGCCGGAGGGTGAGTCCTTTGCCGACAAGGACTCACTGGCGTTGTTGCTTCAGGTGCGAGATGACGTGTCTCGCTACACCGGAGTCACTTCTGTTGCATCTCTCATCCCGGATGTGAATCCGTTGACCGGCGCTCCAATCACAGCTTCGATGCTGGACCTCATCCCGGATGTGCAACTCGCCGGTCTTCTCGGTGCCAATCCGCTATCCGAGTTGTTCGTCTCCGAGGATGGCCGACACTCGATGCTCATGGTGGTTCCCGACGACGACGGCATGTCGCTGGCAACCGATCTCAACGACTACCAGCCACCGGCCAACGTCGAGATCGTCGTATCCGGCAATCCTGTCGTCTTTGCTCAGGTGATCGAGATTCTGTCTTTCTTCCTACTGGTGATCCCACCGATCGTCATCTTGCTGCTGATCGGGACCTTCTTCGCAACGATCGGCGATCGACGTCTGAGCGTGCTGGCCTTGATCCCCGCACTACTCGGGGCGATCTGGACGTTTGGTTTGATATTCGGGCTTGGGCTCGAGATCGATGTCGTGACGGTGATAGTGCCGATCTTTGTGATCGTGATGGGATCCGCAGACGGACTGCACTTCGTCGCGCACTTCCAGGACGTTGTCGAGGAAACGTCGGATCCCGTTGAACGGGTGCGCTCGGCGTTGCGACATGTAGGCATTCCGATGATCCTGACGACCATCTCAACGGCGGCAGGCTTCATCTCGCTGACTTTCACGGATGTCCGTCCGATTCAGCAGATGGGAGCGTTCGCCGCCGCTGGGATCGTGTTTGCCGGATTCATCTCATTCTTCTCTTTGCCGGCCCTGTTGAGTCGCCTCAACATCGAGGCGAAGCACCACAGTGCGGTCCTCGGGCCCCGTGTCACGACCGGACTGAAGAAGTTGGTGCAAACCAGGATCCCGGCCATCGTGATCGCAGGTTCGCTCGTCGTCTTCGCGGCGGTGGCCCTTCCCCGTCTGACTGTCAACTCAGATCAACTGTTCTTCTTCAAAGCTGATGATCCGGTACGCGCCGCGTTCGACCGCACCGAGGAACTCTTCGGAGGCGCCACTCCGCTCACCGGTGAATTCGTGTTTGATCCTGCGGCGGGGGTATCCCAGTTGGAGGAGATCGCATCCATCTCACGTGAGCTCGAGTCGCTGCCGGGAGTGCGGACGGTGTTCTCGATCGCCGATGTGGCGCAAGCCCTGCCCGCCGAACAGATTTCGGCTGCGCTGGCCGGTGAGGTCGAACTTCCGATCGGAGGACTGGTCTCCGACGACGGCCTTAGGTTCATGCTGCTGCCGGCGGACTTCTCGAATGAGGATCTGCAAGGGTGGCTCGATTTCGCGGACGAGACAGAGGAGGTACGTGTCCTCACCGGAATGCCGGTCATCTGGGATGAGATCGCCCGGTTGGTTCTGAGCGCCCAACTCGTATCTCTAGGTGTGGCTTTCCTGCTGGTGTTCGTGATGCTGATGTTTGCCTATCGAAGAATCCGCGAGACGCTGGTGTCGCTACTGCCGGTTGCGTTGACGGTGCTGACGCTGCTCGGCTTCATCGCGCTATCCGGGATCCAACTCAACCTGCTGACGGCCGTGGTCTCCGGCATCGTGATCGGAGTCGGCATCGACTACTCGATCCACTTTGTGGCCGCTATCGACAACGCCAGAAAGGATGGAGACGGCTATGTAATTCGCGCCATCGATCGAGCAGGTCGACCCATCATCGCCAATGCGCTCGGCATCGCCATCGCATTGAGTGCCCTGTGGTTGTCCCCGCTCGCAGTCCATCCGCAGGTGTCGATGATCATGTGGGTGTCGATGATCGTGGCGGCTCTGACGGCCTTCACGATCATCCCGGCGTTTCTGCCGCGCGAAGCGGTACGTACGACCGTCGGCGACTAGGACCCGGCCTCGAGGATTTTTCGCACCTGTTTGCGGAGCATCTCCGGGGCGAACGGTTTGCCGATGAAGGCCGAGGCGGCACCGAGATCGGTGCGGCCCTGGATGTCATCTGAATCGTGCGCCGACATGATCAATACAGGAACGTCTGCCGTGCCGGGGTTCTCGCGCAATCGGGCGAGAACCTCCCATCCATCCAGATCGGGGAGGGCTATGTCGAGGATTATTAGGTCCGGGGTCTGTGCTGATGCAGACTCCAGGCCTGCGACACCATCGTCCACTGTTACGACTTCGTATCCCTCACGCCCGAGCGCGACTTGAAGGAGTCTCAAAGTGGCTGGGGCGTCATCGATGACGAGGATGCGTTTGGTCACCGTCTCCTGCTTGGCTATCGAACCCGAATCGACTCTGGCATGCGCCGGGTCTCGCTGTACCACCGGTGCGACCGCATTGTAGGGATCGGAGCGCGATCGTTGCAGTCACAACGACCGGCTGGTGTCGGCTCCAGCAGGTATGGCGGATCCGGAACGACCGGAACGGGCAGCTAGCGGAGGATGGCCGATAGTTGCATCGAGACTACCGAGCTGCCTCCGTTTGCACTCGCGACTGGGTTGGCGGTCGAGTGGTTAGTCGCGGGGCCTTCCCCGGAGTTGCCTGGAGGCGAAGCCGGCAAGGCTTGTGCCGATCGCCACTGCTGCGACGCCGATGAACGCGATCGGTATACCCCAGAAGAGCATCGATCGGTCCGCTTCACCTGCCTGCTGAACGACGATGTCCCAGAAGTACCACTTGAGGGCAGCCAGGCCAACGACGAGAGCGACGGCGGCAACTGCTGCAGCTCCATAGGCCCTGAATCTGTCCTGGGTCATCGGATTGTCGGTCGGGCAGGCAGGTCAGACCCGGGCACTTGACAATTGCCCGGTAACAAGGTCCTAGGCGGCAACGGCCTGGATCGAGGTGACCCTGGCGATAGCGATGGAAGTCGTCCCGCCACCGTTGCGCAGGAGAATG
This sequence comes from uncultured bacterium, assembly GCA_965363685.1. Classification (GTDB taxonomy): domain Bacteria; phylum Actinomycetota; class Acidimicrobiia; order Spongiisociales; family JAHEDJ01; genus JAHEDJ01. Next base: position 8,898 of record CBDTUP010000026.1, read on the forward strand.
GCTCGGTCGCCGTACGGTGACTCCATTCCGAGGTATTCGCCGACCACCATGCGGTGGCGGGTTGTTGCGAGGTAGGTCGCACCCTGGAGAAGCTGGTTCAGCTTCCACGGCGCGCGCGAGGTTTCTGGTGCCGTCATCGGCACTCCTTTCGTCTCGGGCCGGTCGGCCCATCATGTTGAGGTGAGGTATTAGTTGCGGTCGGTATCGGGATGCGCGAGGCGGACCCTGAGGTCACGCCCCTCGAGCAAGGCTCCGTTTAGTTCCTTGACGGCATCGTTGGCAGCCTCGTGCGGCATGTCGACGAAACCGAAGCCACGCGAACGACCAGTCTTGCGGTTCGTAATAATCGTTGTCTTGTGTACGCGACCGAATCGTCCGAAGAGGTCTCGGATGTCTGCATCAGTAGCGCCCCAGGGAAGATTCCCTACGTACACGCTCTGACCATCTGAAGTGACTTCCCGATGCGGTCTCCGGCGCGGCGTTTCCTTGCGTCGGGTCGGCGGTGCCTCTGACTTCGCAGCCGAAGTCTCTCGTCTGTGCGTAGGCGCAGGTTTGGGATTGCGATTGCGGTGAGTTGGTTCGATGGTGGTTGGGCCTTCGACATGAAGGGTGTCGAGGCGGGGCTCTTCGATGGGCATCCGCAGGTCGAGATCCTTCTGCATCTTGCGGACGGCCCTTTGCTGGTCTCCTGTGACCAGGCTGATGATCGTCCCCGTGGCCCCGGCCCTCCCGGTGCGACCGGACCGATGCAGGTAGTCCTTGTGGTCGCCCGGCGGATCGAAATGAATCACCGAGGCAACCGCGTCGATGTGGATGCCTCGAGCAGCAACATCGGTGGCGATGAGTGCCTGGGCGCGTCCCGTCGAGAACTCCTTGAGAGCACGATTGCGCTGAGCCTGTGAGCGGCCGCCATGCATGGCCACGGCCCCGACGCCGACGCGACCGAGTTGTTTGGCTAGACGATCTGCACCGTGACGGGTGCGGGTGAAGACGATCGAACGACCTGCCTTGCGGACCAGATCGGCGGTGTGATCCACTCGATCGTGGCGATTGACCAACCAGAAGTGGTGCGTAGCGTCAATGGTCTCTGGTTCCACCGTTCCCGCTTCGTGACGTACCGGATCGCTCTGGTAGTCGCGGCTCAGGACTGCGATGTCGCCATCGAGGGTTGCCGAGAACAGCAGCGTCTGCCGCGGACGTGACGTATGGTCGAGAATGCGGCGGACGGCCGGCATGAATCCCATATCGGCCATACGGTCTGCCTCGTCGACGACGACGATGTCGACGTCACGTAGGTCGACCGAACGCTGTTCAATCAGATCCTCGAGCCGGCCCGGTGTTGCTACGAGTACGTCAACGCCTTTGCGAAGTGCAGCCTTCTGCGGTCCGTAGCTGACGCCACCGTAGATGGCGAACACGTTGCGGTTCATCGATCGGGATAGCGGTGAAAGCTCCTGCTTGATCTGTTCGGCGAGTTCCCGGGTCGGGGCGAGGACCAGTGCTCGGGGGCGGTGCTGGCGGGCTTGCTCCACGTTGGCGAGCAGCGGCAGGCCAAAAGCGAGCGTCTTACCGGATCCGGTAGGCGCCTTGCCCGACACGTCTCTGCCGGCGAGGGCATCGGGGATGGTGGTCTCTTGGACCGGGAATGGCTCGGTGATCCCGCGCTTGTTGAGGGCGCGGACGAGCGGATCGGGCAGCCCAAGACGGGCGAAAGAAACTGACATGATGACTCCTGGGTCCCCACTTGTGGGGTGATGGTTGGACTTGTGGTCTCGGCCTCGACCGGCGGCGTCCATCGCTGAGCAGATCGAGATTCGGCCGAAGAGGCGGTCCAACCGGGGTGAGAGGTGCTGCCGTGAGTCACCGGGGAAGCGAGGTTGCGCTGGCTCTAGCAGACGCTTGTCGCCGGCCTCCACCCGGTGCGGCCGCCGGAACAGTAGCAGGTATTCAAGGTTTGCGAAGCTACTTCTCCGGAAACGAATGCGGGTTCCCGATCGGCGGAGGTCGAATTAGGCCGCATGAACAGGGAAAAGCGGTCATGATTGTGTCGTGAAGATACCGATGTACATCCCCTCGAGCATCGTTGGAATGCTCCTGATCCTGCTTGGATGTTGGGCGCTGATTCCTCCGGTCGCGTCTGCAGTCGACGCCGACGTGACCGAGTTCTCTGCCGGCAGGGCAATCGAGCATGTCGAGAACATCGCCGTCCGGCCACATGCGATGGGTAGTGATGCTCTTCCCGAAGTCCGCCGGTATCTTGTGGATGAGCTAGCCGAGCTGGGACTGGCTTCGGAACTGCAGACGGGTGAGGCTCCTGACTATTTCGGCCAACCCGGGCGCACGGTCCCGGTCGTGAATGTCCTGGCGCGAGTCCCCGGGTCGTCGTCCGGCGGAGCGATTGTCTTGATGGCCCACTACGACACCGATCCTGGCACGCCCGGTGCCAACGACAACGGAACGGCGGTCGCGGCGGTGCTCGAAACGGCTCGCGCTCTCCTGGCCGGACCGGTCCTCGACAACGATGTAGTGCTGCTGTTTACCGACGGGGAGGAACCTGCTCCCCGTTTCGGGTCGTCCACGTTTGTCGAGCGACACCCATGGATGACCGAGATCTCGTTGGTGTTCAACTTTGAGGCGATCGGTGGTTCCGGGCCGTCACTGCTAATCGATGTCGGCGGACCCGACCGTTCGATGATCGATCAGTACGCGGCAGCGGTACCGCATCCAGCCGCCTTTTCGTTCGTCACCGAGCTCAGCAGGCTCATCGGTGGATCTATTACCGACTTCTCGCAGTTCCGCGACGTCGGTGTCGCCGGTTTCGATTTCGCCTACATGCACGGTTCGCCGATCTATCACACAGCAGCCGACAACGTCGACAGCGTCGGATTACGAAGTCTTCAACACCACGGCTCGACCGCGCTGGCGTTGACGAAACACTTCGGGGCGATGGATCTAGATGAATCGACCGACGCCGGTGACGTGGTCTTCTTCACCGTCGGCGGATCATGGGTCGTTCGGTATTCCACCGCGTTGGCGGCGGTGCTCGCCGTTGTTGTCGTTGTGGGTTTTGCCGGCTTGCACCTCGCCGGACGCGACGTCGGTTCATTTCGGCAGTTGCTATCGAGTGCCTGGTCGGTCTTTCTGGCGGTAGCCGCCGGGTCGTTGGCCGCGAGCCTGGCCTGGTGGGTGCTGACCAGTGTTCGCAGGACGCCGTCGGTTGGGGAGAGTTATCTCTATCTGGTCGCGCTGCTGCTGGCCGGGATATTCGTCTTCCTTGGTCTGGTCCGCAGAGCCGAGCGGCGATCGGAGCGGGACTTCGAGCGAGGAGCGCTGCTCGTGTGGGTGGTCTTTGCGGTGCTTACGGGTTTTGCCCTTCCGGGGATGAGCTACCTGTTCCTGTGGCCTGCGTTGCTGGGGCTGATCGTGGCAACGGCAAGTGACCCGAGCAGTCGTTCTGGTCGTTTCGTTGGTGGTCTGGCTGTGGCATTGCCGGCTGCGGTGGTAATGATCCCGGCGATGGACTTCTTCTTTCAGGCCGCCCAGCCTCGCCCTGGAAATCCCGGATCGCAGTTGGTCTATCTGGTCGCAATCACGGTGTTCCTCGGCCTACTCGTGGTAGCCCTTCTGCGCCCGTTCTGGACTCCGTCCAGAGTGTCCGCGCAGTAGAACGCCGACGTCGGTGATGTCGGCTTGTCCGGGTGTGCGTGGGATGCGCCTGAATGAGAAGGTTGCCGGAGTTCACAACAGGGGTCTTTCGGCGACCGTCCCGACACGAGCGGGGACTTGGGAGGAAGTGGACCACCAGATCAAACGTTTGCTGAGTAGCCGGGGCTCTTGGTAGCGCCGTTGGGACCACAGTTCGGCTTCGAGTCGATGCCGGAGTTCGAAACCGCCCGGTTGGTCATCCGGCGGGTCGATCCAACAACAGACCTGGAAGGGTATTCGACCTGTTCGCCGACTCTCTCGTAGCTGAGTTCACAGACACCGGGCCGTTCGTCTCGCGAGAGGAAGCCGCTGAGGTGATGGAATGGATCGAGGGCATCTTCGATTCCCGGGAAGGCATGAGATGGGCCATATGCGCGAAGGACGACCCGCAGGTGCTGATCGGAACTGCCGGCTCAATCAGTGGCGTCGCTGGAACAACAGCGCCGAGATCGGCTACGACCTGGCTCGCAGGTATTGGGGCAGGGGCTCATGGTGGAAGCATTGCGACCCACCCTCGATTTCGGATTCGAAGGGATGAGGTTGAATCGGATCGAGGCCGACATCACGGTGGGCAACGAGCAATCGGTCCGGGTGTTGGAGAAGCTCGGCTTCCGTCGTGAGGGGCTGTTGCGCCAACGCGGGTACTGGAAGGGTCCATACCACAACGTGTGGCTGTGCAGCCTCCTCCGGGACGAGCATCGCCGTGGCGCCTGATACGGGCTGATCATCTGGACTGCCGCGCTTGCGACCGATAGATTCTCTGCGGAGTCGAAGGAGGGTGGATGATGGAGGTTGCAGCCGTTGTCGGAGCCGCACTACTCGCCGGCGTTGCCGTCTTTCAAATCGGACTGGCTGCCGGAGCGCCGTGGGGGGACATGGCCTATGGAGGGAGGGCTGAGACCAACAATGGCATCCTCACCACGAGGTTCCGGTTGATGAGTGCCATGGCGGTGGTGACGCTCGGCGTCGCGGCATGGATCGTTCTCGCCCGAGCAGATGTTGTCTCTGGAGGACCGATGGGTGCAGGATTCGTGGAAACGGGTGCCTGGGTTGTGTTCGGCTATCTGGTCCTCAACACCGCTGCCAATCTGGCCTCGACCAACGGGAAAGAACGCCTCATCATGGGGCCCGTGACGGCGGTTGCCGCGGTCCTCGTCCTGATCGTGGCGCTCGGGTAGCAAACCGGTCAGGGATGGCGCTGGATGCGACTGCGGCTACTCGATTCCGTGAGATGAGTCGCTCGGTAACCTCCTCGGCCCGGCGGGACCTGTGAGTACGTCGATTTCCAAGTCGACATGTCGTTGTTCAACATTGGCTATGCGAAGAGGTGACGTCGTGATAGCATGACGGTATGACGAAGAGAACCACAACCGTACGAATGCCCGAAGACCTAGCCGAGAAGGCCGACCTTATTGCGCGTGGTCGCGGCATCAGCGTCAACGCCCTCATGCTTGAGGCGCTGCTGGCCGAGATTGAGAGGGTCAAAGACAACGCTGACTTCATGGGAACTCTGCGACGCCTGACCGAGCGAGACAAAGAGATCCTGGACCGTCTCGCCGAGTGAGGTACCTCACACTGGCTGAGGCACTCACAATCGCCGAGGCTGTCTCCACCATGGTGGCGATCGCTGCCGGAGAACTAGACGAAGTTGCTGTCGCCGCCTGGCTCACCGACCAACTCGACGCAGACACAACCTGAAAAGCGCACGTCGACGTGCCGTTCGGCCCGGTTCTCTTACAGATTCGATCTCGCTCCGGAACAGGAACTATGCAGGCAGCGCAGATCACCCGCCGCCCCGAGCAGCATCGCTCTCTTTGTTTCGAGCCGAACCGGCAATCTGCACTAGCCGT
>CBDTUP010000027.1:0-14409 GCA_965363685.1 uncultured bacterium
CACTTCGATCTCCTACAAGATCCAGAGGTCCACCAGCAGGTCCGTGAGTGGTTGAAGGTCTCCGGAAGTCAGCCAGAGACTGTGAAATGATTCCGCCAATTCGGGTCGCCGCCAAAGCTGTGGTGATTGACGGGGGAGAGATCCTTCTGACCCGCAATCTGCATCCAGACGACCCGGACGGCGAGTTTTTCTTACTTCCCGGGGGTGGCCAGAACTACGGCGAGTCTCTTAGTGAGTGCCTCCAGCGCGAAGTCCTCGAGGAAACGGGTTATGGCGTCTCCGTTGGCGATGTGTTGTTTGTTCGGGACTACATCGGAGCCAACCATGAGTTTGCCGCCTATGAACCCGACGTGCATCAGGTCGAGGTGATGTTCTCGTGCTCCGTCGATTGGTCGGAAGGCCCCGTTGGGCCAACGGAAATCGACGAATGGCAAGTGTCCGTCGACTGGGTGCGAATCGACGATCTGGCGAACCTGCGGATATTCCCCAAGGCGTTGGCCGAGTTCCTGGTCGGAAGCGGTCGAACGGGTCTTCCCGGTGCCCGCTACCTCGGGGATGTGAACTAGGCGGTCAGACGTTGACCCGTGATTTCACCATGGAGTGGCATTCGAAGCGGGAGAGCCATGTGGGGGAAGGCTCTGCGCTCAGTACCCGTCGTGGCCGACGCGGACGTTGCTGACGAACGTCCTGCCGTCTTCCTCCACACCATCGAAAGTTATTCGTTGTCCCTGGCGCAGGAAGCGGAACATGCTGCCCTCCAGGGAACCGGGTCGGAGGTAAACCTCATCTTGTCCGGGGTCGAGAACGACGACACCGGTCTGAGTGCCGGCGTCGTAAGTCTTGACGAAACCCTGCATGATGGCTGGCTAAGCCTTCTCGACTTTGCCGGCTTTGAGGCAGGAGGTGCATACACGCACCCGCTTCGTGTTGGAACCGTGCCGAACGCGGACGCGCTGGATGTTGGGGGTCCAGCGGCGGTTGGAGCGCTTGTGCGAGAAGGAAACCTTCTTGCCGAAGCTCGGCTCTTTGTTGCAGACTTCACAGCGATAGGACATCGATAAACCTTTGGGGGAACGGCGCCGGAGCTTAGCACCGGAGCCATCTGTCGGAAAACCGTATACTCGGCCGACCCAAGTTTAGGAACCTCTTTCATGCGGCTGAGTGCCGGACGTCTCAAGCGAATCATCGAACGATATCACGATCGTCTCGGTGAACACCGCGACGCCCTGAATCGACTCAACGTCTATCCGGTTCCCGACGGAGACACGGGGACGAACATGGCGCTGACCGTTGGCGCCGTAGTCGAGGCCATCGGTGAAGCCGAGACGATGGATGAGTTGTCCGCCGCAATTGCGCACGGTTCCTTGATGGGGGCCCGCGGCAACAGTGGCGTGATCCTCTCGCAGATCCTGAGAGGCTTCTCCGACACGTTCAGGCCTCTTGCCGACGTCGGTACGGCAGATCTTGTCTCAGCGCTCGATACGGCTTCAGAAGCTGCCTATGAGGCTGTCCTTCGCCCTGTCGAGGGGACCATTCTCACGGTTCTCAGGGTCGCTGCAGAAGCGGCCGCCGACGCCGGAACAGCCGTCGGCGAGGATTTGAGCGCGATGCTCGAACGAGTCTACGAGCGAGCCCAGATCGCCCTCGAGGAGACGCCGGAACTCCTACCGGTGCTGAAGCAAGCAGGGGTTGTGGACGCCGGCGGAGCCGGACTCCTGCTGCTGCTGGGAGCATTTCTCGAAGAGGTGAGCGGACTAGACGTCATCTTCCCGGATCGATTGTTCGTTGATGCCGCCGCTGTTGAAGAATCGGGGCAGGACGTCGCCGGTCCTCGCTATGAGGTGATGTTCTTTCTCGAAGCAAACCGTGTTGACGAGATGCGCAACCAGTGGGGGGAAATCGGTGACTCCATTGTGGTTGTAGGTGGCGATGGGATGTGGAACTGCCACATCCACACCGATCAAATCGGTCCGGCGATTGAAGCCGGCATAAACGCCGGTCGGGTCAGGGACATCCGCATCACCGACCTCGTCGAGCAAGCCGGCGAACTGGCTTTTCACGCCGGATTTGATCCGATTCCCGAGTTCTACAACGCACCCGTCGCGGTGGTGCCTGTCGCCGCCGGGGACGGGATCATCGAGTTGTTCCGATCGGCCGGCGCTTCCGGGATCGTTCGCGGTGGACAGACGATGAATCCGTCGACCGCCGATCTGTTGGAAGTGGTCGAGTCTCTGCCTGCGAAGACCGTCGTATTGCTCCCCAACAACAAGAACATCATTCCGGTGGCCGAGCAGGTGGATGCCCACAGCACCAAGCGGGTGCACGTGGTTCCCACTCGATCGGTTCCGCAGGGTCTGGCAGCCATGATGGCTTTCATGCCGGAGGCGGTCGATGTGGAGAGGTTGATCGGAGACATGCAGAAGGAAGCGGACTCCATCATCTCGGGAGAGATCACCAGGGCGGTTCGTGATGCCGTGGTCGACTTCGGAGAGATTCGTAAAGGCGACTGGTTCGGACTGGCGGACGGCGAGATCTCTTCGTCGGCCTCCTCATTGCCGGATGCGCTCGTAGCTCTGCTCGAGCACCTGGTGGACCCCGAGCGGGAGTTGGTGACACTGATCACGGGCGAGTCCGCCTCCTCGGAAACGACCGACGTGGCGAAGCGCTGGGTGGCGGAGCAACGCCCCGGCGTCGAGATCGAAGTGGTCGTCGGCGGCCAACCGCTCTATCCCTACTATCTCTCAGTGGAGTGACCGGACGTAGCCTCGCCTATTTGAACGGCATCCCCATCGAGCAGGTCAAGGGCCTGACGGGGAAGCGTGGTCAAGCGCTGCGCAAAGCAGAACTCACATCGGTCTCAGATCTCCTGTTGCATACACCACGTCGCTACCTGGACCGAAGCGCGGTCACTCCGATCGCCTCGTTGCCCATCGGCGAGGAAGTGACCGTCATGGGCCGTGTGCTCACCGTTTCGACCAGGCGCCCCCGCCGCAACCTGACCATCGTCGAAGCCGAGATAGGAGATGAGACGGGCAGTTTCCGCTGTACCTGGTTCAACCAAGCGTTTCGTGGGAGGCAGCTCAGTCAAGGATCCGAAGTAGCGATTAGTGGCAAACTCGAAGTCCGCAAAGGTCGGCGGCAGATGAACAGCCCTGCAGTCGACATGCTTACCAGTGACCTCGAGTCGCTGGTAACCGGCCGTGTCGTTCCGATCCACCCTTCGGTCGGCGAAGTTGGTCCCGGTCACATGCGTCGGGCGATACACAATGCGCTTCTGCGCTCCCGGCCTATCGCGGATCCAGTGCCCGAGGAAATTCTCGATCGTATCGATGTCATCGAGCGGGATGAGGCAATAGCCAACATCCACTTCCCGGATTCGATGGCAGATCTTGCACCGGCACGACAGCGGTTGATTTTTGACGAGTTCTTTCGGCTCGAGGTTGCGCTCGCTTTGAACAAGCAAAGAATGATCGACCAAGCGAAGGGATTCAGTCATCAGATTGACCCCGACGCCGTGAGGTCGTTCCTGACGCAGATGGCGACCAGGATGAAACTCGAATGGCTGGCTGAGGACGATCTCCCTCAACTCGTGGCTGCCGAACTGGCGGCGTCGCTCGATACCGACGCCGTCCTTGGGAGTGCAATGGACTCACCAGCGGATGATCTTCCTGCTCAGGCAGATTCGATGACATACGCTTTTGCTGAGACGCTCCCGTTTCCGCCAACCAATGCCCAGATCCGTGCCATTCACGAGATCATGCTGGATCTCGTCGAACCACACCCGATGCACCGTTTGCTGCAAGGGGAGGTCGGATCGGGCAAGACCCTCGTTGCCCTGTTCGCTCTGTTGGCCGCAGTTGGAAGCGGATACCAGACGGCGGTGATGGCACCGACCGAAGTCCTCGCAGAACAGCACTTCCTTGGAATCTCCAACCTCCTTGCAGTGGCCGAGATGACACCAGCATCGGTGGGAGCGGACGACTTTGGGATGGACTCATTGTTCGTAGAGGAACCCGGCGAGCATCAGGTGTCGCTCGCTCTCCTGACGGCCAACCACGCGGAGGTGAACTTCCGGCCGCCGGGCACGACGAAGCGCGACGATCTGGTCGGGTGGATCGCCTCCGGGAAAATCGATATTGCGGTGGGCACCCACGCCTTGATCCAGGAAGGCGTTCATTTCGATCGACTCGGGTTGGCGGTGGTCGACGAGCAACACCGGTTCGGGGTTCATCAAAGGGTCTCCCTCAAGGAGAAGGCGGTTGACGTCGACCCTGATCTGTTGATCATGACCGCAACTCCCATCCCGCGCACGTTGTCGATGACGCTATACGGCGACCTCGACGTCTCGGTGCTTGACGAGATGCCACCCGGTCGTACCCCCGTGGAGACCCGGGTGATCGATCCCATGGGCCTCAGCGCCGTCTATGAGGAGATCAGGCGAGAGGTAGGCAACGGTCGGCAGGTCTTCTACGTCTGCCCGTTGGTGGAGGACAGTGCCAAGATCGAGGCGGCCTCTGCCACCGCCGAGTATCAGCGTCTGCAAGGCGTGTTTCCCGACCTGAGGCTGGGGCTGCTCCACGGACAGATGCCATCCAAGGACAAAGAAGCGACGATGGCCAGGTTCCGTGACGGTGAAATCGACGTGCTGGTCGCTACCACCGTTATCGAGGTGGGGATCGATATTCCGAATGCCTCGATGATGGTCATCCAGGATGCGGATCGGTTTGGTCTCAGTCAACTGCACCAACTGAGGGGGCGGGTCGGGCGCGGGGCTCACGCCTCGTCATGTGTCCTTGTCGCCGACCCGACAACCGATGAGGGAGAAGCCCGGCTGGCGGCAATGGTTGCGACGACCGATGGGTTCCGGCTGGCAGAAGAGGATCTCAGGATTCGCGGACAAGGGACCATCTTCGATGCCCGTCAGTCGGGCATGGCCGACCTGCGCCTCGCCGACATCCTGCGGGATACCGACCTGCTGATTGCAGCGAGGCGGGAGGCGTTTGCGCTCGTCAAGAACGATCCGGAACTGAGAGCCCATCAAGCGCTCCGAGATGAGATTCAGGAGCTTCTCGGCAACGCGGTCGAATGGCTGTTTGTCTCATGAGGATAATCGCCGGTCGGGCGGGCGGACGTAGGCTGCGAAGCCCCAAAGGAATGGCCACCAGGCCGATGATGGACCGGGCGCGCGAGGCACTTTTCTCTTCTCTGGGACCACTGCTTCCCGGGGCTGCGGTACTTGACCTGTATGCCGGCTCGGGTTCGCTTGGGTTGGAAGCCTTGAGTCGTGGAGCCGACTCAGCCGTATTCATCGAGCAAGGACGGCAAGCGCTGGAAGCATTGCGCGACAACGTCGACTCAGTCGGATTGGGCGGATCGGTCGTAGCATCCGATGTTGCCGCCTACCTCGAGAGATGCAATCTGCAGTTCGATCTCGTATTCGTTGACCCACCGTATGCCCTGGAACTAGCGTCAGTTGGTGAGATACTGAAGCTGATCGCCGACAACGTGAGGGTTGGAGGTACCGTGGTTCTTCACCGACCGGCCGGCGAGGATACGCCACCGGAAACGCCGGGACTGACCAGAACCGATGGGCGCCGATATGGAGGCACCCGCCTCTGGCGATACGAGAGGACAACGCCGTGACCACCGCACTCTGCCCGGGCAGTTTCGACCCACCGACCAACGGTCATGTCGATGTGATCAGGCGAGCCCTTGCAGTCTTCGACGAAGTCGTCGTGGGCGTCATCGCGAACCCATCGAAGAACCCGCTTTTCAGCTCCAATGAACGGGTCCAGCTGCTCCGAGAGATCTTCCACGGTGTCGAGAACCTCAGCGTCGAGAGCTTCGACGGTTTGCTGGTGGGATTCGCGACGGACCGGGGTGTCGACCTGATCGTCAAGGGACTCCGTGGCGTCGGTGATTTCGACAGCGAACTCCGGATGGCACAGATGAACAACCATCTATCCGGGATCGAGACCTGCTTCGTTGCGACGAATCCGGCCCACGGCTACATCTCATCCTCGCTCGTCAAGGAAGTGGCCAGACTGGGAGGAGTTGTTGACCGACTCGTTCCAGAGGAAGTGCAGAGAGCTCTGACCGCAAAGGTGTCCACATGAACGATTTTCCCGAAGGCCAGGGTCCTCCGGATCGGGTCGAGCTTCCCGATTCGGCCGGCGTTGTCGAGCTTCTCGACAATCTGATCAGAGGTGTCGAGGAAGCCAAGACCGTGCCGCTATCCGATCAGATCAGGCTCGATCGCGAGGCGATGATTCGAGCGCTTCACCAGATCAAGGCCGAGTTGCCAGAAGAGCTCCGAACCGCCCGTTGGATGATTCGCGAGCGGGAGGCGTTCATCGCTCGGACTCAAGAGAAGGCCCAGCAGGTTCAGCACGCAGCATCCGAGCGGGCTAGGGAGCTCGTGAGTGAGTCGCACATCCTGGCCGAGGCAGTCGAGGAAGCGAACACGCTGGTGCGGCAGGCCGAGGGTGATGCCCGCCGGATACGCTTGGAGGCAGAAGATTATGCCGAGGATCGTCTGCAGCATCTCGAGATCCTCTTCGCCAACCTCCTGAAGCAGGTTCGCGAATCCCGGGCGGAGTTCCACACGGCTCGACCCGCCCCAACCGAAGTACCGGAATGAACCACAGAGACAAAAAACAGGATCACTCGGAGTTTGTGGTCAAGGTTGGCGAGCTCAGCCCCGGAGACCACAGGGAATACGAAATGTCCGGGCCGCTCGAGGTGGTTCTGGATACCGGTCGGGTCAGTGGGGAAATCGGCGTGAAGGCGCGCGTGTCAGCCCTTCCCGACGGCGTAGTCGTCAACGGGTCTGCGCGTTTCCCAATCACACTCACGTGTCACCGATGTCTGTCCGAATGGGATGAGAATCGCTCCGTGGATCTCATGCAGGTGTTCCAACTGGTCGCCGATGAGGATGGGCGCAGGGTTGAAGACGACGGCACGATCGACCTGGAGCCGGTCGTTCGTGACGAGGTTGTCCTCGACATTCCACTGGCACCGCTGTGCGAGCCGGACTGCAAAGGACTTTGCAGTGTCTGCGGAACCGACTTGAATAGCGATCCGTGTTCCGGCCATACTGATGAATCGGATCACCCACTCGCTGCCCTCCGGCAGCTGCTGGACCCTCAGGACACTTAAGGAGTGCGCCCATGGCGGTGCCAAAGAAAAAGATGTCGCGCTCGCGTTCGCGACGCCGGAAAGCTCAGTGGAAGCTGAATCGTCCCGGTGCTTCGACGTGCCCACAGTGCCATAGCCCCAAGCTGCCGCACAGGGCGTGCGCGAACTGTGGAACGTATCGCGGCCGCGAGATCACAGTCACCGAATAGCTTTCAGTCATGGCCCGGGTAGCCCTCGACGCAATGGGGGGCGATCTCGCCCCCGACGAGGTCATCGCAGGCGGCGTAGCCGCGGTGAAGGCGGGTTACGACGTCGTACTTGTCGGCGAACCATCCCTGATCGCTGAGCATCTCGACGCGCTCGGAGCAGATGTGCCCATCGCTCCCGCAAGCGAGGTCATCGGTATGGCCGAGGACCCGGCGAAAGCCATTCGAGAGAAGTCGAACAGCTCGATAGCTGTCGCGGCTCGCTTGGTGAAAGCGGGCGAAGCCGACGCCCTCGTGTCTGCCGGTTCGACGGGCGCCACTCTGGCCGCGGCGGCGGTGATTCTTCGTCGTCTCCCCGGCGTGCTTCGTCCGGCCGTAGCTTCGATCTTCCCCACCCCGGGAAGCCACACGGTCGTTCTCGATTCAGGGGCCAATCCCGAGTGCCGACCGGAGCACCTCGTTCAGTTCGGAGTAATGGGTGCCGTCGTTGCCGAGCTCTACCTCGACGTTCCCCATCCTCGGGTCGGATTGCTGAACATCGGCGAGGAAGAGGGCAAAGGGCGGGAGCTGGAAAAGGCTGCGTTCGAGCTACTGAGAGCGACCGACCTGAACTTCATCGGCAACGTCGAAGGAAGAGACCTGGCTTCCGATCGTGCAGATGTATTCGTCACAGACGGGTTCACCGGCAATGTTCTACTCAAGACCACCGAAGGAGCCGTCCAGTTCATCGCAGAATTCATCGAGGCGGCGGTCGTGGAGCTTCCGCCGGAGGACATGGCGATTGTTGCGCCTGTACTCAGAGAGGTTCGGCAGAGAGTCGATCATGAAGAGTACGGGGGCGGTCAGCTTCTCGGGGTCAACGGTGTTGTCGTCATTGCGCACGGGTCCTCTTCACGCGTGGCCGTCGCCAACGCGGTGGCGATGGCCTCGGATGGTGCGGATCGGGACCTGGCAGGTCATGTAGCACGGCGTATCGGATCGTGAGTGGGATCGAAGAGCGTCTCGGACATGCGTTCCGGGACCCGCGGCTACTAGTCCACTCGCTCACCCATCGATCGCTGGAATCTGAGCAGCCCGATCAACCGTCGAATGAGCGGCTCGAGTTCTTGGGTGACGCCGTATTGCAGCTGGTCGTGACCGATTTCCTCTTCGCGGAATACCCGCACCTGCCGGAAGGCGAGATGGCGAAGGTTCGGGCTGCCTGCGTGAACCGAACGGAGCTGGCCCGGATCGCCCGGCGCATTCAACTCGGCTCCGACATTCGCCTCGGGAAGGGCGAAGAGGCCACCGGCGGCCGCGAGAAATCCTCGATTCTGGCCGATGCGCTCGAGGCAGTGCTGGCCGCAGTCTATCTCGACGGGGGAATCGTATCGGCGCGAGGCGTGGTGCTCGATCACTGGCAGGATCTGATCAGAGAGAAGGCGACCAGCCCCGGTCGCCTCGACTACAAGACCCGGCTGCAGGAAGTGCTGGCCGCGCAGGCGCGCGTTCCCACCTATGAGGTGGAAGGCGAAGGGCCGGATCACGCCCGTGTCTTCTCCGCCACCGTGGCGGTCGACGGGCAGGTAATCGGAAGCGGAACCGGACGTTCGAAGAAGGAAGCCCAACAGAGTGCAGCCAGTGAAGCGCTGGCAGATCTGCAGAGACACGGCGGTTGAGTGTGCCCGAACTGCCGGAGGTAGAAACGGTTCGACGTGCACTCGTTCCTGCTCTCGAAGGTTCGACGATCCGTGAGCTCGAGGTCGGGCATGAGCGGATGCTGCGCCGGCAGCCTCGTCCACGTGATTTCATCGATCGGCTCATCGGTCGGGAGGTGAAAGCGATAGGTCGACACGGCAAGTTCCTGTTCACTGAACTCGAAGGAGATCTCACCTGGGTGACCCACCTCGGCATGTCCGGGCGTGTTCGGCTGGTCCTACCGGGGGAAGATCCGGTCCCGCACACTCACGTCGTGGTGATTGCGGATCGCGAGGTCGATCTGCATTTCGTCGATCCACGGACGTTCGGCTTCATGGCAGTGTTCACTCCCGACGAACTTGCCTCCCAACCGTTTGCGCAGCTGGGTCCAGATGCTTTGACGAACCTTCCTCGATTCCCTCAGTTGATCCCCAGATTGTCCGGACGAAGGTCTCCCATCAAGTCGGTGCTGCTGGATCAGAGGTTTCTGGCCGGCCTCGGAAACATCTACGCGGACGAGGTGCTGCACCGTTCTCACATTCGGCCACACCGTCTCGCCGGATCGCTAACGAGCGATGAGGTCCGCGAACTTCGAAATGCCATCAAGCCGGTGCTGGAGGCCGGCCTGCGGTGGGGAGGTACGAGTCTCAATGATTTGGCCTATCTACTGCCGGATGGTCGGGCGGGGGAGTATCTCAACCGGCTGAAGGTGTACGGTCGAGAATCGGAACCGTGCAATCGTGACGGAACTGCGATTCAGCGTTCCGTGATAGGCGGCCGAAGTAGCTTCTGGTGTCCAACGTGCCAGAAGTGATCGCCAAAAGGTTTGTGGTGTCGGGTCGGGTGCAAGGCGTCGGCTTTCGAGTCGGAACAGTCGAAGCTGCGAAAGCCCGCCGCTTGGCCGGGTGGGTTCGGAACGTGCCGGATGGTCGGGTCGAGATCCACGCACAAGGATCGACCGCACGGATCGCCGATTTCGCGCGCTGGGTTGAGAGCGGCCCACGTTGGGCGCGCGTGGAGGGTGTCGAATCCCGTGATGTCCCGGTGGAATCGGCCCTGGAGGGCTTCGAAATCCGGGGGTAGGAAGACTCGGAACCGCTTCCAGACTGTGATAGCCTGCCGAAATCACAGAGGTGTGATTCTTTGTATCTGAAAACACTGAAACTCGTTGGGTTCAAGTCGTTCGCCGATCGAACGCGCCTGGAATTGGAGCCGGGGGTAACGGTCGTCGTCGGTCCCAACGGATCTGGAAAATCGAATATCGTTGACGCAATCTCCTGGGTGATGGGGACCCAGTCGACGCGCACGCTGCGCACACAGAAGATGGAAGACGTAATCTTCGCCGGTACTGCGACCCGTCCGGCGCTCGGTCGGGCAGAAGTGGCCTTGACGTTCGACAACACGACCAGGGCCCTGCCTCTCGACCTCGACGAGGTTTCGATCACTCGCCGTCTCTACCGCGATGGTTCGTCGGACTATCAGATAAATGGCATGGATGTGCGCCTCCTCGATGTGCAGGAATTGCTCTCCGACAGTGGAGTAGGACGGCACCAGCATGTCATCGTCGGCCAGGGGCAGATCGACAAGATACTCAGCGCAAAACCCGAAGATCACAGGGCGGTGATCGAGGAAGCCGCCGGAGTCCTCAAACACCGACTTCGCAAGGACCGAGCAATTCGTCGCCTCGACAACACGGACGCCGATCTCCACCGCTTGAACGACATCCTCGGCGAGCTCAAGCGTCAGATTCGACCACTGCGACGGCAGGCCAGGGCAGCCGAGCGTTATCTCATCGTCCGGGATGAGGTCAAGGCCCTGAGGCTGTTCCTTGGGGGTGAGGATCTTCGATCGATCAGCCGGCGACTCGACGTCGTGCGCGCCGAGCATGCCGAACTCGATAGGTGGCTGGCAGCAGCAAGTTCCGAAGAACAAGCTCTGGCCGAATCGATCGAACCGTTGACGGCTGCGGCCGGCGACGCCGGGCTGTTGCTCGAGCGGGACACGGCAGCTGCGGCCCGTCTGGAGACGGCGGCCGAACGTTTCCGCCGGATTGCTCAGGTGGCCCATGAACGTCATCGAGCCATGTCGCAACGTATTCAGGGAGCCGGTGAGCGACGGCGGGACATGAAGGAAGAGGCGACGCAAATCCAATCGGAGCTGGCGAAGAGCTCGGAGGAGGAGCGGCGGGCACGCATTGAATCGGAACGAGCCGAACGCGAGCTGCGCGACCTGGAAGACGAGGAACGATCACTGGCCGAGCAGGAACAGATGCCTACGGAGGGCGCGGTGGCAGCCGTCAGAGGTGATCTCCGCTCACTCGAGTCGGCGGTCGGCCGGGACGAACGAGAGGCCGACCAGATCGGAAGGCGCCTTGAGTCCCTTCACAGTCAGTCGGAAGCCGAAGCTCTTGAAACCGACCGGCTCAAGCAGGACATCGAAGCATTCGACATCGAGGCTACCTCTGCCCAGAAGGCACATGATGCCGCACTGAGCGATCGGCGCCGACAGCAGGACATTTGGGAGGCCGCGGAAGCAGACCTTCAGGATGCCCGCATAGCCGTATCGGCTGCTGCGGCGAGGGTCGACGCGCTTGAGTCGGCTGCAGCAGGTCTCGCCGATCCGCAGGCTCGCGAGCGGGCGGCTGCCGCCTCTCAGGTTCGTGGAAGCCTGGCAACGATCCTCGATATTCCAGATACCTACGCGGCTGCGGTGGATGCGGCATTGGGGCCATGGAGCGATGCTCTGGCGGTCACCGATCCAGGTGGAGTCGAGCTAGTGGTGGGAGATCTGAAGACGAATGGCCTGGGCGGCGTTCCTCTGGTCACTACACGCTCCGCGATTGCCGAAGTGCTCGCCCGTCCTATCGCCGAGTCGTTTGGTTTGGAGGCACTCGTCGACCTGCTCGGCAAAAAGGCAGATCGCAACCTGGCCAAATCGTTGCTGGGTGATGTGATTGTTGCCGAAGGATGGTCGGCCGGATGGCAGGTTGTTATGCAGTATCCCCGGGCGCGGGTGGTCACGCCGGAAGGCGATCTGATCACAGCGGACGGTATACGTGTTGCGCATCCGGATGGAGCGACTCCTGCAGTCCTTGAAACCGCCCGAATCGGGCTCGAGGAATCGGAGACGCAACTCGCCAGGGCCAACAGCCGACATGCATCGGCTCGCAGGGACTTCGATAGAACCAGGACCATCGAACGAGAGGCCCTGGAAGCACTGGAATTGATCGAGACGAACCTCGCCGGAGCCACTGAAGCGATGGCGCGGCTGGACAGAACACGCAATGCCGCGGAACACGAGATCGATCGACTCGAGCAGCGACGCTCGTTGCTCCTGGAGTCATCGGCGGATCGCGAAGCCCGTGTTGCCGAGCTGCGCGAACGACTGGGGGCGCTGGAGGGTGAAGAAGCGGACCGCCAGCGGGCATGGGAAGAGCTGGCCCGCAAGCGCGCTGCCGTCGCCGCCAGTCGCGACCAGGCGCGCGAGGTCCGCCAGGCCGCAGCGGGAGACCTCGGGGCGATCGTCGAACGGCGGCGCTTGCTCGAGGGGAGGCTGTTGTCGATTCAGGGCGAACTTCAAGACCTGACCGATCGCCCGGGTGATCCGCATCGGCTCGAGGAGCTCGACCTCGCCGAGGAAGGAGCTCGTCGATCGCTGGCGGCCGTACGAACTCACATCGCTACATTGCGCGAACGGCAACATGACCTACGCCAAGCGGCCGGTGAGGCAGGCGAGAGGCTTTCTCTTGCACGCAAGCAACTCGATGAAGTGCGAGTCTCGATTGCCGACCGCAAGGAGCAAAGGGCTCGGCTCGATGTTGAGTCGGCCGAGCTGGCCGTTCGTCTCGAAGCAGTGGCAGAAGCCCTGCGCCGCGATGTGGATGCTACGGAGGAGCAAGCTTTGGGTGCGCCGGCTCCTGAAGTCGAGGAGGGTGTCGATCGCCGGGATCGGCTCGCATCTCTCGAAGCAGAGATGCGGCGCATGGGCACGATCAATCCTCTGGCAGCCGACGAGTACCAAGACCTAGAAGCCCGTCGATCTCATCTGCAGGAGCAACTGGACGACCTCGAGAGCAGTCGCAACGAGCTTCGAAAGGTGATCACGGCTCTGGACGACGAGATCGTCGGCATGTTCCGGTCGGCGTTCGATGAGGTTGCGGCGGCCTACGAGCAACATTTCGACGTGTTGTTCCCGGGTGGCCGCGGCAGATTGGTACTGACGGATCCCGACAACATCTCAACGACGGGCGTCGACATCGAGGCTCAGCCTCTCGGCAAGAAAGTCGGGCGCCTCACCCTCCTGTCCGGTGGTGAGCGGTCTCTCGCGGCGCTGGCGTTCTTGTTCGCAGTCTTCAAGGCTCGACCCAGCCCGTTCTACATCGTCGATGAGGTCGAGGCCGCGCTCGACGACGCCAATCTCAGGCGTTTCCTGCGTCTAGTGGATGAGTTCCGGAGAACGGCGCAGCTCGTGGTCGTTACTCACCAACAGCAGACAATGGAGGCAGCCGACATCCTCTACGGAGTCACGATGGAGCCCGGAGGGTCGTCGAAAGTCGTCGCCAAACGAATGGTCGAATCTGCGGTCACTCTGCCGGCGTCGTAGAATCTGGCCCCATGGATCCCGTCTTTCTCGTAGCCCTCATTGCCGCCGTGCTGGTGGTGGCGGTGATCATCGTCTTGATGGTCCGCCGCAAGGAACCTTCCGCGCCCGACGTGCCGGTGACCGTGGAAACCGATCGCTCCCTCGCCGACCGGCTGGAAAAGACGAGAAGAGCGCTGGGCGGCCGGCTCAAGGATCTTCTCTCTCGTGGGCCGGCCGACGAGGATTTCTGGTCCGGGATCGAGGAAGCGCTGATTGCGGCCGACGTCGGGGTTGCCGCCAGCACCGGGGTCGTCGATCGTGTGCGAGCCGCTGCGCCCGATGATGTTGAGGGAGCCAGGAAGGCTCTCCACGATGAGTTGCTGGCGACTCTCAGCGGGAAGGACCGTGATCTGCACCTGACCGGGTCCCCGGCTGTAATGGTGGTGGTTGGCGTCAACGGCGTCGGCAAGACGACCAGCATTGCCAAGCTGGCCGCAAGGCTCGAGTCCACCGGATCGACTGCCTTGTTGGGCGCCGCCGACACCTTCCGCGCTGCGGCCGATGCCCAGCTACGAACTTGGGCAGACCGCGTCGGTGTTGAGATCGTCGGGGGACAATCGGGTGCCGACCCGGCGGCGGTAGCGTTTGATTCCTATCAGGCTGCCCGTTCCCGATCGCGCGACGTCTTGATCGTTGACACCGCCGGTCGTCTCCATTCGAAGCACAACTTGATGCAAGAACTCGGCAAGATCGTCAGAGTCCTGGAGCGCGAGGCCGGCGCAGTCGACGAGGTGCTGTTGGTCTTGGA
>CBDTUP010000028.1:0-14388 GCA_965363685.1 uncultured bacterium
CAAGCCTTCATTCCCACACTTCGTGATGATCCCGCCGACGCTGAGGCGGTGAGTCACCGACTTCTCGTCCGCGGCGGGTACCTCCGGCAGCTGATGGCGGGCGCCTACTCGCTGCTTCCCTTGATGATTCGTGTTCGCACCAAAGTGGGCAACATCATTCGCGAGGAAATGAACCGCATCGGAGGGCAGGAGTTTCTGCTGCCTGCGGTGCACCCGGCGGAAATCTGGCAGAAGAGCGGACGATGGGAGATCATGGGCGAGGAGATGTTCCGCCTCCGTGATCGCAAGGGCGTCGACCTGGCCCTTGGGATGACCCACGAAGAGATCTTCGCGACTCTGGGTCTCGAACTTCGTAGCTACCGCGATCTTCCACAATTCTGGTATCAGATCCAGACCAAGTTCCGTGATGAGCCCCGCCCGAAGGGTGGAGTGCTGCGAACGCGCGAGTTCACGATGAAAGACTCGTACTCATTCGATATCGAATGGGAAGGTCTCGACGCTTCGTTCGACCGTCACTTTGAGGCCTATGAACGTATCTTTGCCAGGCTCGGATTGGATGCCGTCCCCGTCGAAGCATCGTCCGGCGCGATGGGTGGAAGCGATTCGATCGAGTTCATGGTGCGGAGCGCATCTGGCGAAGACGATGTTGTCTACTGCAGAGCGTGCGGGTATGCCGCCAATATGGAGAAGGCGACTTCGCAGATGGAAACCATGGATGATGGATCATCCCACGACGAAGTCGAGAAGTTTGCGACGCCGGGTGTTCGCACGATCGCCGACCTGGCAACCTTCGATGGGGGAGCTGCTGCGGACCGCCAAATCAAGTCGCTGGTCTACCTGATCGAAGGAGATCTCACTCTCGTTCTTCTGCGCGGTGATCACGCACTGGTTGAGCAAAAACTCCAGGATGGAACCGGCGCCATTGAGTTTCGGCCTGCTCACCCTGAAGAAATCAGATCAGCTCTCGGTGCCGATCCAGGCAGCCTCGGAGCGGTTGGCGTCGACACACTGCCGGTGATTGCCGACAAGGCGCTGGCGGGGCGCTTCAACATGGTCACTGGTGCCAACGACGATGACTTCCACTATCGGGGTGTCGATGTTGACCGAGATATCAAAGTGCGCCAATGGCTGGATCTGCGCGAAGTCGCCGACGGCGAACCCTGCAGTGACTGCGGGGAGCAACTCGAAGTATTCAAGGCAATCGAGGTCGGGCACATTTTCAAGCTCGGAACCAAATACGCCGAGGCCTTCGGCATGTCGGTTCTCGATGAGGAAGGTGAGGCCAAGACGGTGATCATGGGGTCCTACGGAATCGGTCTCGAACGGAATATCGCCGCGGTCGTCGAAACTCATCATGACGAGAAGGGCATAATCTGGCCGGTGGCAATTGCCCCATACGCGGTGGCGATAACGGTGCTCAGGGCCGACACAGCCGAGGCGCTCGAGGCAGGGCAGAGGCTCTACGAGCAACTCGAGCAAGCAGGCATCGACACGATCCTCGACGATCGAGTCGAGAGGCCCGGTGTCAAGTTCGCCGATGCCGAACTGATAGGGGTGCCGTACCGGGTAACGGTCGGGCCGAGGGGACTGGAGAAGGGGATCGTTGAGATCCAGGAACGCGCCGGCGGGGACAGCGAGGAAGTGACCGTTTCCAACGCGGTTCAGTATCTAGTCGACCGTATTCAGCAGTAACTCCCAGTAACTCTGTCGTCGGCCTGAGCCTGTCGGCTGGGCCGACGCGTCTGGGGTTATACTTATCGGGACAAATGAGGACGCTACTCTGAAGTGGGCGGCCGTGCCCGCTTTCTTTGTGTGGAGAAATAGGTTGAGCAACGTATCGGAGAGCTTGGAAAAGCTCATCAGCGACTATCTGGAGGCCGAACGTCTCGAACTCGACGACCTGGAGATGCTGGGTCAGGGTCACGGGCGTATTCTGCGCGTCGTTGTCGATGGTGATGATGTCGGCGTGGACCATCTGGCCGACTTGTCCAGAGGTATCTCACGATTGCTCGATCATGAAGCAAACATTGATGGTTCGTACACCCTCGAGGTGACCTCGCCGGGACTTGAGAGAAGACTCAGGCGGCCGGTTCATTTTGCGAAGTCGGTTGGCAAAGAGATCACCGTGAGGACCCGGGTAGAGATCGAGAACGAGCGCCGCCACGAGGGCAATCTGCTCGAGGTGGACGAGACCGGAATCTGGATAGAAGTGAACGGCAACCGAAGGCGGATCGATTTCGATCAGGTGCGATCCGCACGGACGGTGTTCCGCTGGGAGCGGGCACCGAAGCCCGGTAAGAAGGCCGCGAGGAGTTGAACCCATGAAAATCGACGAACAGGTGATGGAAGCTCTCGAATTGCTCGAACGCGAGCGAGGAGTTCCGGTCGATACGATCCTCGACGCTCTTGCCAATGCGCTCGTCTCTGCCTACAAGCGCAGCCCGGGCGCCGCAGAGGAAGCCCGTGTGGTTATCGATTCAGGTTCGGGCGATATCGTCGTCTATGCCCAGGAACTCGACGAAGAGGGGAACGTCGTCAAGGAGTGGGAAGACACTCCGGACGATTTCGGCCGTATCGCCGCGCAGACGGCCAAGCAGGTGATCGCGCAACGATTGCGGGAAGCCAAACGCGATCAGGTCTTTGACGTCTATGAAGGTCGCGAGGGTGATCTCGTGACAGGTATCATCCAGCAAGTCGACTACCGGTACTCCATTCTCGATCTCGGCGATGCGGAAGCGCTGCTGCCCGGATCGGAGAGAATCCCCTACGAGAGGCTGGAACGCGGCAACCGGGTGAAGGCGTTTGTCCTCGAGGTACGCAATGAGGCAAAGGGCCCGCAGATTGTGGTCAGCCGTAGTCACCCGGATTTCGTTCGCAGGCTGCTGGAGCTCGAGGTTCCTGAACTCATCGATGGAACCATTGAGATCAAGGCCATAGCGCGCGAACCCGGCAATAGGACGAAAATAGCCGTGTCGTCGAATGACTCGAATGTTGACCCCAAGGGTGCATGCGTCGGAGCACGTGGGGCCAGAGTCCGACAGGTCGTGAACGAACTCCGGGGTGAGAAGGTCGATGTAGTCGAATGGCGCGAAGACAAGGCGCAGTTCATCGCCGAGGCGCTCGGGCCCGCCAAGGTGCAGGAAGTACGAATTGATGAAGAGAACGAGACGGCTGTGGTCATAGTCAGTGATCATCAGTTGTCTCTGGCCATCGGCAAGGAGGGGCAGAATGCCCGCCTGGCCGCACGTTTGTCGGGATACCGAGTTGATATCCGGTCCGACATCGAAGAGGCCGCGGCGGGAGCCAAGGCCGAGGTGACTGACGCCGGAGAGCCGGCGGCTGATGCCGATGGTGCGTTTGACGCCGGAGAGCCGGTGGTCGATGCTGAGGTCGCGGTTGAAACCGACGAAGTGCCTGTCGAGACGGATGTCGAAGGTGTCGAAGTTCCAACCGAAAATGGCTCCGAAGGCGTCGAGGCGGAGGTTCCGGTAGCCGACGACCTGGAAGATGTGGAAGCCTCAACTGAATCAACTGAATCAACTGAATCAACTGAAGAAACTGAAGAGTCTGGTGAGATCGTCGAAAGTGACGACACTCCCGACGAAGACGAATAGCGCGGAGAAATAGTGGCGAAGATTCGGGTATACGAGCTGGCTCGCGAACTGGGCCTTGAGTCGAAGGTCGTGCTGGCGCGCGTCCATGAACTAGAAATTGAGGCAAAGACTGCCTCTTCGGGGCTCGAGCCGGCCGACGCCGAAAAGGTCCGTCAGTCCTACGCGGCGGTCGAGGAATCGCAGCCCGAACCAGAAGTGGTCGAGGAACCCCGGTCCGAACCCGTCCCCGAGCCGGAACCGGAGCCTGTTTCCGAGCCGGCGGCCGTGCCGGAGACAGAACCGGAGCCGGTACCTGAAGTTGAACTCGAATCTGAACCCGAGCCCTCATCCGAGGTCGACGCCGCAGAGCCCGTATCGGTTGCATCCGGCATAACCCCCGAGGGCCTTGCAGAGGTGATCGATCAACCGGCAACCGAGGTCGTCAAGGCGCTCATCGAGATGGGCGAAATGGTGGGGACGAGTACTCCAATCCCGGACGATGCTCTCGAGCTTCTGGGTGATCACTTCGGCATCGCGATCGAAGTGGTTGAGGCCGACCCTTCGGAAGGGTCCGGTTCTAGAGTCAGGCCGAAGAAGGTCTACGACGACGACCCGTCGACCCTGGTCACGCGCCCACCGGTGGTCACCGTCATGGGCCATGTCGATCACGGAAAGACCACCCTGCTGGACTACATCCGGCAGACGAACGTTGTCGACGGCGAGCACGGCGGTATCACTCAGCACATCGGTGCGTATCAGAAGGAAGTCGGCGGGAACAAGATCACGTTCCTGGATACCCCCGGTCATGAGGCGTTCACAGCCTTGCGTGCCCGCGGGGCCGAAGTGACCGACATCGTGGTGCTGGTCGTCGCGGCCGACGATGGCATCATGCCGCAGACAATCGAGGCAATCAGCCATGCCAAGGCAGCCAAGGTGCCGATGATCGTGGCCATCAACAAGATGGACCTTCCCGGCGCCGACCCGCACAGCATTCGTGCCCAGTTGACGGAGTACGAGTTGGTTGCCGAAGAGCTGGGTGGAGACGTCATCACTGTCGAACTCTCGGCCAAAAGCGGTGAAGGAGTAGACCAACTCCTCGAAATGATCGACCTGATCGCCCAGCTCGAGGAGTTCAAAGGCAACCCGAAACCGGCCGCTGAGGGCGTCGTGGTTGAAAGCCAGCTCGACGTTGGTCGGGGGCCGGTAGCCACGATCATCGTTCAACGCGGAACTCTCAAGCAAGGAGATGCTTTGGTGGCGGGGCCGGTGTCCGGTCGCGTCCGTTCGATGCTCAATGAGGTGGGGGAGAGGATTCAGTCCGCCGGGCCGAGCACCCCCGTTCTTGTGATGGGCTGGTCCGACGTTCCGACCGCTGGAGATGCGTTCCAGGTCGTCAAGAACGAGAGAACTGCACGCAACATCGCCGACAAGGCTATGGATCAACTCAAGGCCGACGAGCAGGTGATTCCGACCGCGCGCGAACGTCTTGCGCAACTGCTTGAACAGCTCCGAACTCAGGATGAAGCCGATCTCAGGCTGATCATCCGGGCCGACGCGCACGGTTCGCTGGAGGCGATCCGTGAATCTGTCGCAAAGATCGGCCGCCAGGGCGGCAAGATCACTCTCGTGCAGGGAGCCGTCGGCGGAATCTCAGAGAACGATGTGAGCCTGGCCGAAGTGACCGAGTCTGTCATCGTTGGGTTCAACGTGCGTCCAGATGCCAAAGCCCGCAGATCAGCTGAGGACAAGGGTATCGAGATTCGCACCTACCGAGTGATCTACGAGATGCTGGACGAGATCGAACAGATGTTGGTCGGCAAACTCGCACCGGACGAGGTCGAGGCAGTTATCGGATCGGCGGAGGTCAGAGCGATCTTCAAGACACCGAGAGCGGGCAGTATTGCCGGTTCGTACATCACCGAGGGTGAGGTCGTCCGAGGATCGCGTGCACGCGTGTTACGTGGGGGTGTGGTCATTCACGACGGCCGGATCGGATCACTGCGCAGGTTCAAAGACGATGTTCGCCAGGTTGCGGCAGGTTATGAGTGCGGTATCGGCTTCGAGACTTTCAACGACATCAAGGAAGAAGATGTCATCGAAGTCTATGAAGTGCGTGAGGTCGCTCGCACCTGATAAAGATGCATGCCGCAGCGATGCGAATCGACTTGCGTATCCCCGAAGCGAGGTCGCTGAAGGCGAAGCGCCGTGTATTGCAGTCTCTGATCTCTGATCTTCGGGACCGCATGTCACTATCGGTTGCCGAAGTCGATCATCACGACGCATGGCAGTTGTCTACCGTGGGGTTGGCGTTGGTTGCATCCGGCGCCGGCGAACTAGAACGGCGAATAGCGACGGTTCGCAGAATGCTCAACGAACGAGTCGACATCGAGATACTCGAGGTCGGCGTCAGCCATCTGGAGGATCCAGGATGAGTCGTGGAGACCGCATGAGAAGGGTCAATTCGACGCTCAAGGAAGCCATTGCAGAGCATGTCGCAGATCTCAAGGATCCTCGCCTCGGGTTTGTGACCATCACGGGTGTCGATACGGCGTCCGACCTGCGGACTGCCCGGGTGTACTTCTCAGTGCTTGGAACGTCCGAGGATCAGGCCTCATCGCTAGAGGCACTCACTTCGGCTGCGTCGAAAATCCGTACTCAAGTTGGCCAAGAGATCAGGATGAAGTTCACCCCTCGTCTCGATTTCGCTATCGACGAATCAATCGAACGTGGCGCCCACATCGCTGCGATTCTCCACGAGATCGAGGAGGAGGCAGCAAGCGCCGGGGATGCAGATGATTGACGGGTTTCTTCTAGTCGACAAGACGGGCGGTTGGACCTCTCACGACGTGGTCGCCAAGGCGAGACGATTGTTCGGCCAGAAGAAGATCGGCCATGCCGGAACGCTAGATCCCATGGCCACCGGCCTTGTAGTACTGGGTCTGGGCAGAGCTACGAGAATGATTCGGTACGTCCAGGAATCCACCAAGACCTACATCGCCACCGCCATGTTCGGGGTTGCCACCGACACGCTCGACGCGGACGGGGCCGTCCTGAGCCGCTCGCCGATGGACTTCGACGAGGACGATCTGATTGCGGTCCTTCCAAGATTCATCGGCACGATCATGCAAGTGCCTCCGATGGTCTCAGCTCTCAAGATCGATGGCCGGCGTCTATATGAGTTGGCTAGAGAAGGCAAAGAGGTAGAGCGCCGTCCGCGTCCTATCGACATATACGACATCGAGGTCCTCGACTTCGCGCCCGGCGGCTACCCGGAGGTGACTTTCCGGGTCGATTGCGGGAGCGGCACCTACGTTCGCACTCTCGCAGATGATTTTGGGCGGGCGCTCGGGGGGCACGCGCACTTGACGGCATTGCACCGCACCCGGATCGGGTCACTTCATGTGGGTCAAGCGAATCGGATCGAGAGCCTGGAGCAGATGGACGCTCCCGGTACCGCGGTGTTGAGTATTGGAGATGTGCTCCGTGCGGAACTTCCGGAGATTCAGGTCGGGGGGCGAATCGCAGTCGGAGTTAGAAATGGCCGTCCGCTCGACCTCGAGCTCGTACCGTCCGAAACCGGCACAGATCCCTTCTGCGTGTTCGACGAGAAGGGGACGTTGCTGGGCGTGTACTGCTCCGACGGGTCGAAGGCGAAACCGCAGGTGGTGCTGGCGTGAGGATTCTCGAGGGCGACCCGACGACATGGCCGGATCCTCCACAGCTGGGTATGGCTGTGACGATAGGCAATTACGACGGTGTGCACCTCGGACACCAGACCGTGCTGGCTGACCTTGCCGAGCGGGCCGCCGCCTTGGGCGGGATTCCGCGCGCCGTCTTGACGTTCGATCCGCACCCTGTCACGTTGATGGCCCCCGAGCGGGCTCCAGGGTTGTTGACGACGATCGAGCAGCGAATCGAGATCCTCGATTATCTGGGAGTGGAAACCGTCGGGGTTCTCCCTTTTGCACAGGTTCGGATGATGTCGCCGGAGCAGTTTGTATGCGACGTACTCGCCTGTGGGCTCGGTGCGAGAGTGGTTGCCGTTGGATCGAACTTCCGGTTCGGTCACGATCGCGTCGGAGACATCGAGTCACTCCGCGCCGGCGGAGCGGCGTTGGGGTTCGATGTCGACGTGGTGCCATTGCTCGAGGGCGATGGACCTGTGTCGTCATCTAGTATTCGCAACCTCATTGCGCTGGGTGACGTCGCCGCAGCCCGTCAGGCTCTCGGAAGAGCATTCGAGTTGCGGGGCAAGGTAGTGGGAGGGGATCGGCGAGGCCGTTCGATTGGATTCCCAACGGCCAACGTTTCGCTTCCAGTTGGTATGGCGATCCCGATGCGAGGCGTCTACGCAGCGCGCACCCGAGTCGGTTCTCATTTGTTCCCGTCGGTGGTCAACATCGGCGTCCGGCCGACGTTCGGCGGCGACCGGGAGTTGATCGAAACGCACTTGTTGGACTTCGAGGACGAGCTGTACGGCCAGACAATCGGTGTCTTGCTCGAACACCGCCTCAGGGGCGAGCAGAAGTTTGCCGGCATAGATGAGCTGGTAGTCCAGATCGAATCGGACGTCGAAGAGGCTCGCCGGGTCCTCGCCTAGAGTCGACTAACCGTTCTGGATGGTCGTCGAGTCGGCTGAGTCGTTTTCGAGAACCCAGTAGATTCGTTTGTTCTCACGGCCCTTGTTGTCGAATCGGTCGACTGTGGCCGTTCCGATCTCTTCTGTGGACCGAACGTGCGTCCCCCCGCATGCTTGGGCGTCGAAATCCCCTATTTCGACTATTCGGACAGCTCCGCTTTCGATTGGGGGCGATTCGTTCCTCGTGCGAATCAACTCGGGTCGCGCGCGGAACTCCTGCTCGGTGATGACTTCTGATCTGATTGGAAGGGCCCGTCTGATCACCTCGTTGACTGCTTCCTCGAATCCCGGCAGCCAGGCTCGGTCAAACGTGGGGAAACGGAAATCAATACGAGATCGTTCTGGACCGAGCTGAGTTCCGGTTTGGAGTCCGTCGTAACAGCGAAGGCCGACGGTGTTGACTATGTGCATGAGGGCATGGTGTCGCATGAGCGCATGTCGAAAGGCCCAGTCGATACGGCACACCAAGATGGTTCCCACCTCGATGTCCTCACTCGCCTTGAACCGGAGGGCACCGGACGAATCGATGCTGGTGTTGTGATATGTCTGACCGGCCACTTCGATCGTCACATGATCGGCGGGCTGACCACCACCGCCCGGGAATATGACCGTATCGCTCAGAGTCAACCAACCGCCATCGATCGCGATCACGGTCGCCTCGCACGTGGTCAGGTACTCGTCGTCGAGGTACAGTCTTCGGGTCACTGTCCAACACCATCTATCCGAGCGTCAGCACAGGCGCCGGCGGCTGCGCTGAACACACAGAGAACAAGCATGGTCAGATGGTACCCAGCGTGCGGCGAGTGCCGGGACGACTAGATGCGGCTTGCTAGCGTGTCGAACCATGCCAAAGACACACGCCTTTTCCGGATCTCCCTACGAGCCCGCCTACGGATTCTGCCGGGCGGTTCGCCTCGCCGACCGGATCGAAGTTGCCGGAACGGCACCGATCCCGGCAGAAGGCGAACCAACGGCGAATTCAGCCTTTGACCAGATGCTGCGATGCGGGGAGATAATGCTGGCAGCGATTGAGGAGTTGGGAGGAACGGCGAATGATGTCGTTCGAACGCGAATGTTCATCACCGACCCTGCAGACTCCGACGAGATCGGCAGAGCTCACAAGACGCTCTTCGGCGACGCCTCACCCGCCTCGACCATGGTCGTCGTGGCTGCTCTGCTTGATCCATCCTGGAAGGTAGAAACGGAAGCAGTTGCCATTCTTGCCAACGGCTAATGGCCAACGGCCAACGGCCAATTGGATTCGTGATGATCCTCTCCTCAATTGCCCGTAACGCTCCCAATAGTGTTACACTCCCGTCGATCCCTTCCACTTCTGAGCGAAGCGTGACATGAAAACGACCAAAGAAATCATTTCGGAGTACGGTCAGCACGACAGCGATACCGGCTCACCCGAGGTCCAGGTGGCCCTGTTGAGCGATCGCATCAATCATCTGACCGATCACCTCCGTACCCACAAACATGACCACCACAGCCGGCGAGGCCTACTGATGATGGTCGGCAAGCGACGTCGCTTGCTCAACTACCTCAAGCGTGAAGACGTCGAGCGTTATCGACAACTCATCGGTCGACTCGGCTTGCGCCGATAGTTCTCGAGGAAGCGGCTTCGGCCGCTTTCCTCGCGTTGGGCTCTCAACGAGTTCAACTACCAGTACCGGCAATCTGCCGGGATCATCTCGAAATACAACGGGGGCAGTGACCAGTTGTCAGTGGCGACCGCTTCAGTGAAGGAGCGGCCACGACTGGCCATTGGCACGCCTCCCATACAAGAGGAGAAAGCGTGCCCGAATACACGGTACGCGGAGTGATCGGTGACAAAGAGGTCACCATCACGACCGGCAAGCTTGCCGGACAGGCCGACGGTGCAGTCACCGTCCGCCTCGGCGACACTGAAGTGCTCGTCACCGCCACAGCAAATAAGAAGTTGCGCGAAGGCATCGACTTCTTCCCCCTAACGGTGGACGTCGAAGAGCGTATGTACGCAGCCGGAAAAATCCCCGGTTCGTTCTTCCGACGTGAAGGCCGGGCCACTGAGAAGGCGATTCTCACCTGCCGTCTGATTGATCGGCCTTTGCGCCCTTCGTTCAAAGATGGCTTTCGTTGCGAGACCCAGATCGTCAGCACGATCCTCTCGGTCGACAATGTCAATGCCTACGACATCATCTCTCTCAATGGCGCCTCGGCGGCGCTGAGCGTCTCGTCGATTCCATTTGAGGGACCCCTCGGCGCAGTGCGTATGTCGCTGAAGGATGGCGAGTGGACCGTACTCCCGACCTACGAGGAGCTCGAAGGCGCCGTCTTCGATCTGACCGTCGCCGGTGGCCGGAACGATTCCGGCGAGGTCGACATCATCATGGTTGAAGCAGGGGCCACCGAAGACGGTGTCCGTCTAATCAATGATGGCCAGCCTCCAAGCGACGAGGCCACGGTGGCCCGCGGGATCGAGGAGGCCAAGGTTCTGATTGGTCAGTTCATCGACCTCCAGAACGAGCTCGTGGCTCAGATCGATATTCCGGAGGTCGAGTGGCCGCTGGCAGTCGACTACACCGATGAGATCGCTACCCGCGTTGAGGAAATCGCCCGCCCGAAGTACGCCGGAGTTGTCACTATCACCGGCAAGCAGGAGCGGAACACGGCTTCGGAGGAAGCCACTGAAGCGGTTCTCGCCGAGCTTGGAATCGAGGACGAAGAAGAACTAGCGATGGCCAAGAAGGCCGCTCGTGGCGTCCTCAAGAAGATGATGCGCGAGCGAGTCGTCTCGGAAGGTATCCGTCTCGACGGTCGCGGTGCCCGCGATATTCGTGAGCTGACGGTCGACGTCGGAGTGGTGCCCCGCACCCACGGTTCGGGGCTCTTCCAACGTGGCGAGACGCAGGTGCTCAACCTGGCAACCCTCGGCATGTTGAAGATGGAGCAGATGCTCGACACGCTCTCAATTGAAGAGTCCAAGCGCTACATGCACCACTACAACTTCCCGCCCTTCTCGACCGGAGAGGCCGGGTTCATGCGCGGTCCGAAGCGTCGCGAGATTGGTCACGGCGCGCTTGCCGAGAAGGCAGTGCTTCCGGTCGTACCAACGGCCGAGGAGTTCCCCTACGCATTGCGTCTGGTGTCCGAGGTTCTGGCCTCCAACGGCTCGAGTTCGATGGCCTCCGTCTGTTCATCCAGCCTTTCGCTGATGGATGCCGGTGTGCCGATCATCGCTCCTGTGGCCGGAATTGCCATGGGTCTGATTGCTCACGATGAGGGCTTCGTCACGCTCACCGACATCCTGGGAGCTGAGGACGCCCTCGGCGACATGGACTTCAAGGTGGCCGGTACCGCAGACATCATCACTGCGCTGCAGCTCGACACGAAGATCTCAGGTCTCCCGTCCGAGGTGTTGGCGGGTGCTCTCGATCAGGCCAAAGAGGCCCGATTGGCGATTCTCGAAGCGATGAAGAACACCATCGATGGACCGCGTGAGGAGCTCAACGCCTGGGCGCCTCGTATCGAGGCCATTCAGATTCCTAAGGACAAGATCGGCGAGATCATCGGTCCAAAGGGCAAGAACATCCGTGAGCTCGAAGAGATCACAGGCGCCACTATCGAGATCGATGAGGATGGCGCCCACGGCATCGTCCGCATCGGCACCAATGATGGTGACAGCCTGGCGCTGGCCAAGGAGAAGGTGATGCAGATTGCCTTCCCGCCGGAGCCTGAGGTCGGCGAGACCTACGACGGTGAGGTTGTGAACATCACCAGCTTCGGGGCGTTTGTGAACATCCTTCCCGGACGTGATGGGCTCATCCACATCTCGAAACTCGACACGGAACGCCGGGTCGAGCGGGTTGAGGACTACGTCGCTCTCGGTGACAAGATCAAGGTGAATGTTCGTGAGATCGATAGGGCCGGCAAGGTCAACCTCGATCTAGCGGTGCCGCTCGAGCCGAAGGAAGGCGCCGGCGAGCGTCCTGCCGGTGGCGAGCGTGATCGTGGACGCCGAGACGGCGGAAGCCGCGACGGTGGAGGCCGCGATCGTGGCCGCCGTGAAGGTGGCGGAGGCCGCGACCGGGATCGTGGCGATCGTGGCGGACGTGACCGGGATCGTGGTGAGAGCCGGGATCGTGGCGGCAGTCGTGATCGGGACCGTAACCGTGATCGCAATCGCGGCAACGAACGTGGTGGCGACAGTGATCGGAACACCGACAAGCCCGGCCGTCGGGTGGTCTCATTCGAAGACCAGTTCGAGTCCGGTCTCGACGACTGATCGAGCCGCTATTGAAGTGAAAGGGTCGGCCTTCGGGCCGGCCCTTTTCAATGCGATACTGCTTGCGTGCCGCGTGAGATCTATACCCATTCGTATCATCAAGTTGTCGTCAATGCTCACGGCAGCCGGACTGCCGGAGAGGCGGCCACCTTCGTCAGGCACATGATCAATCCCGATATGCGAATCCTCGACGCAGGCTGTGGGCCCGGGTCCATTTCCTGCGGACTGGCCGAATGGGTGCCGGAAGGTGAGGTGATCGGTATCGATTTGGCCGAGTCCATCGTTGAACACGCCCGAGGGCGGGCGGTCGATGAGGGTGTCGACAACGTCGCCTTTGAGCAGGGCGACGTGTACCACCTCCGGTTTGCGGCGGGATCATTCGACGTCGTGTACGCCCATCAGCTTCTTCAGCATCTTGCAGAGCCGGTGGAAGCACTCCGGGAATTCATGCGGGTGCTGAAGCCCGGGGGAGTGGTGGCCGTTCGGGATGCCGATTACGGAACTATGACCCACTTCCCGCATCAGGCGGGAATTGACAGGTTCTTCGAGATCTACTCCCAGGTGGCCAGGGCCAACGGCGGCGAACCGAACGCCGGACGTCGGTTGTTGTCTTGGGTCCGGTCGGCCGGCTTCCGGGATGCCGAAATGACGACATCATCCTGGATCTACGCCACCCCGGTGAGTCGAGCCCACTGGGCCGATTTGTGGTCGGGGCGAACCGGTGTCTCGAAATACATTGAGCGGGTTGAAGAGCTCGGAGTGAGTGACCGGGTGGAGTTGGCCGAACTCGGGACGCTGTTCCAGGAGTGGGCTTTGGACCCGGACGCAGTGTTTATGTTCCTGCACGGCGAGGTGGTTGCGCGGGTCTAGCGCCCACACCGATGGGAACCGGGGCGTGGCCACCGATCCTCGAAGTGCCGTTATGTGCTCAGCTGATTGGAGCTGTCGGAGTTCAGGGACCGTCGACCAAGCTCGCCTCATGATCGCCGGGCCAAGGCTGCATGGAGACACAGACGAACTGCAAGGGTTCGGCCCCGGTGCATCGATATTGGAACTCCGTTCCAACCGGAATGTCGACTGAGACACCCGGCTCCAGAACCGTTGTGTCCTCGCCACATTCATCCCGGCGCCGGGTTTGTCCCGTGCCGGCGCGGACATGCCAGAACTCACCAACGGTCGCATGAACGGTCGCCGATTCACCTGCCCCAGCGGCACCGAGGAGTGGATCATGTTGCCGGTATCACCCTCCATCAGATACCGAATCTCTGCCCCTGCAGGTGAGCGGGCATCTGGGACCTTCGGAAATGGGCGGGCGTGCATGGTTACCTCCTTGGCCTCGGAGACGAATTATCGCCCGCACTACGTGCGGCTATATGTGTCCCGGAGGCCGAGTCCGAACTACTCGGCGACGACCTCGATAACGGC
The DNA here is from genome assembly GCA_965363685.1 of uncultured bacterium. Taxonomy (GTDB): domain Bacteria; phylum Actinomycetota; class Acidimicrobiia; order Spongiisociales; family JAHEDJ01; genus JAHEDJ01. The sequence continues at coordinate 13,925 of CBDTUP010000028.1, forward strand.
GGCTCGCCACAGCCCGGTGGGCCGAAAATCTGCGGGGCCCACGTCGAAGATCCAGGTTCCCGGAGCCAGATCCACCGTCCAGGTTTGGGTCCCGGGTTCACCAATGTCATCTGGCCATTCGTAGTCGATCGCGTAGAAGCCAGGGACGGGTTCCGGTGCCGGCGGCACGCCCTTTTGACCCTCCTCAAGGAATGCCAACTCTTCGGCGAGCGCCACGGATCCCGTCTCGTACCCCCACACGGACCATGTCGCTGGAGAGTTAGTCTCGTTCTGGAATGTGATGGTGACGGTTCCTTCGACGATCTCCCGGTCACCGGTGTACGAAGTCCCATCTTGGGAGTAAGTCATCTCGATCTGGGCCTCATCGGCCTCGACCGGCCCGCCCCCACAAGAAGCGACAACCAGGCCCACTACGACTGTCCCAAGCATCACTCGGCTAGTCATCCGAATCTCCCTGAAGCGGC
>CBDTUP010000029.1:0-14075 GCA_965363685.1 uncultured bacterium
CTTTCCCAGGACACCTTCATCAACATCATGGGTCAGTATCGACCCCAGCACCAGGTTGTCGAGAACGAACGATATCTCCATATCGACCGCCGGCCGACCACTACCGAGATGACGGCCGCCTATGAGGCTGCACGCGCAAGCGGACTCTGGCGGTTCGACCGCGGGTGATCCGCCATCCCCGGCGGTCGTGATCGCCGAAGCTTGTGATACGTTGAGAGCAACAGGCGAGTGCCGCTGAGCGTCTTCGGTTCGCGAAGGCGCTCAGCTCCCTCGGAAGTCGGATCGTCACCGCCTCATGACCGGCGACGTAGGACCGAGCCCAGGAGAGCGACCATGCGTGGGCGCGGGCGTCCCGTCTTTTCTGTGGCCGCGGGGCATCCCTGACGAGACGAGACTGGTAAGAGCCGTCAGAACCCAGAACCCCCCGATGTGTTAGCCACAACGGGCTCCGCAGCGACAGGCTCGTTCAATTGAGACGCAAGACCGCAGGCGGCAATGACATTTTCTCGGGTTCCGGCCGGAGCCAAGTGCGAGTATTGGGGAATGATCACTGGTTTCGTCGAAAGGTGACCATATGGCGGATACGTTTGCGCTGATTGCTGCTGGGATCGTCTTCCTGTGGGGCGTGAGCCATATCGTCCCGACCAAACAGGTCGTAGCCGGATTCGGGAATATCACTCAGGACAATCGCAGAATCATCACCATGGAGTGGGTGGCAGAGGGCCTGAGTTTTGTGTTCGTGGCAGCACTGATCGTCGCCGTCACCTGGTCGAGTAGCACCCCCGAGGCTGCCGAGGATCTCGTCTTTCGGGTCAGTTCCGCGTTCCTCATCACCATCGGAGCATGGACCGCCATGACCGGTGCTCGGACCGGGGTGATCTGGTTCAAGGCGTGCCCGGTGGTGATGTCCATCAGCTCAGGCCTGCTGATCGCGGCCAGCTTCCTCTGATCGACCGGGTCGATGCACATGGCCGCCGCAGAAGGGGCCCGTTGGAGAGAATCACCTCGGGGCGTCACGTGTGCTGCGTCCACTCCGGCGCGGTTCATCCGATTCCGCGACACTCGACATTCACCCTGCCTCCGCCGATAGCACCGCCCTGGATGACGATGCCGTCTGCGGTTGGCCTGGCATCCACACCCCGCCGATAGCATGCGGCGTCGGCTGGAGGCGGAAGAATGGAAGACAAGCTGAGAAGCAACCCAACGAAGCTACCGGGGGGATCACCGGAGCGAACCGACCCTGTGACAACGCGCCTGGGCGAGTTGGGCGTCGGAGCGTGGGACATCGTTGTCCTGGCCGCGACCATCTTCATTGCCGTGGCGATGCCGCTCGAGGTGGTGTTCGACTCAATCAACAACGGCTGGGTAACGGCAGCCTCGCTGGTCGCATCAGTGTTGTTCGCCGGAGATATCGCTATACGTTCCTCGCGGCCGATCGTCATTAGTGGCGGCCCGGTCGGAGATCGCGCAACGATCGGCAAGCGCTACCTGCGCACCTGGTTCGCGGTAGATCTGCTGGCCGCGATTCCCTTCGACGTCATCGCATCTGGCGCCGACGGGTCGACCGGTCAGGTATTGCGAGTGCTCGGCCTGCTGCGGGTTCTCCGGGTGACCCGCATCCTGGTGCTACAACGCGAGTGGCGGGTGCGGACGTCGTTCAACCCGGCGTTGCTGCGCCTGGCTTTCTTCTTCTTCTGGATCGTGATGATCTCGCACTGGATCGCCTGTGGGTGGATCGCGCTCGACGGCTCCGAGGCCGGACATCCCGAGCTCCACCCGTATCAGCAAGCCCTGTATTGGTCGATCACGACGCTGACCACAGTGGGATACGGCGACATAGCCCCGATCGGAGCACAACAGGTCGCCTACGCCATGGTCGTGATGGGACTCGGCGTCGCCATGTACGGCTACATCATCGGTAACGTCGCCAGCCTGCTGGCCAATATCGACGTCCTACGAGCGCAGCACCTGGCACGTATCGAGACCGTGAATCACTTCCTGCGCGACCGCCAGGTGCCGCGCGAGCTCCAGACCCGGGTTCGCAACTACTACAACTACCTCTGGGAGAGCCGCACCGGTCAGCAGGTCGATGTGCTGGAGGACCTGCCGACCTCGCTACACATCGAGATCGCTCTGCACCTCCACCGCAATGTATTGCGCAAGGTACCGCTCTTTGAGGCAGCCAGCGACTCATTCCTGCGTGAACTCGTCCTCCACCTGTCGCCTCAGGTCTGCATCCCCGGGGAAACGATCGTAAGGCGCGGCCAGATAGGCAACCAGCTCTACTTCATCAACAAGGGGACCGTCGAAGTCTTTGCGCCTGATGACAGAGCCGTGATCGCCACCCTGAGCGACGGGGATTTCTTCGGAGAGATGGCGCTGCTCAGTCGCCAACCCCGCGCCAACACTGTTGTCGCCATCGACTACTGCAACCTCTACACGCTCGAACGAAAGAAGTTCGATCAGGTTCTCGAGGAGTTCCCCGAGATTGCGGCGGAGGTACACCGAGTCGCAGAACGGCGCCGGAGTGAATCCGTAGCGGACAGTTGAGCTCCTGTGACGGTCCACTCTCATTTGACGAGGATCACCCAGATCGATATAGTTAACCAAGAGGTTAAGTATGGTGACAAGCGGAGTGGAAGATCTGGATCTCGTGTTCGCGGCTCTGGCCAACGAGCACCGGCGTGAGATCATCCACATGCTTGCCCTCCAACCCCGGTCGATCAGCCAGCTGGCGAAGGTGCGAGAACTGTCCTTGCCTGCAATCCACAAGCACATTCGAGTGCTCGAGGAGGCAGCCATGGTCCGACGGCGCAAGGTTGGCCGCACCAACTACCTGGCGCTCGATCGGGAACCGCTGCGACGGCTGCAGGCATGGACGGACCGGTTCCATCCATGGTGGGGCACGGAGACAGAATCGCTGGAGACCTACGCGGAATACCTCAGCAAGGACCGGGGAGACGCCCTCGGAGTCACCGACGAGAAGGAGAAACCATCATGAAGAAGTTCGTCTTCCTAGCCCACGGCGAGATGGATCGGACGCCCGAGTTCCAGCAAGCTCACATGAAGTGGTGGTCGTCGATACAGGACCATGTGGTGGACTCCGGTAATCCGCTGTTCAACGGCCGCAACGTCGCCAAGGACGGCACCGTCACCGAACTCTCCCCCAACTCGGCACCCGCGCTCGGCTATTCCATCGTTCAGGCCGAGTCGATCGAGGCGGCAGTAGCGCTGCTCGCCGACTCCCCCATGGACATGTGGGTCTCCGAAGCGATGCCGATGTAGGTGGCTCTGCGTGGCGGGCCACGTCTGACGGGTCCCAATGCACCTAGGCGGTCTCGGCCACCTCAGTGTCGATGAGCGCGAACGGTTCGGCAAAGATGTCGAGCAGGGTTTTCAGGCCTGCCTTCTCCCATTTGGAGCGAGTCTCCCCTGCCCACTCCCGGGCCCTGGGATTGTCACCACCGAGGTATAGAGGCGTCGACGCCCGCACGATCCCTCCATATATCGGCCCCCACATGTCATCACCGATCTCGATGGCCGCTGCAAAACGAGCTTCTGCCTCCGACAGGTCACCGGCGAGTGCGGCGAGCGCTCCCTCGAGGACATGCTCACGGAGATTGGCGACCGGCAGTCTGGGCAGTTCGGCTTCCGCCTCTCGCACCGACCGCAGCGATTCCTCGTCCATGGTTCGAAGAGCAAAGACCATCGCCCAGTTGTATTGGTGGCCGACCGGCGATCGATGACCGCTCTCCATCGCCAGCCTGATTGCAGACGCCGAGTCGCCCCGATAGAAGGCGTGCACGGCCCGAGAGATTTGACGATTCGACTGGATCTGCTGATCCCCTGTTCCCTGCCGCTGCCAGCGCTCCTCGGCGGCTGTGATCGACTCTTCCACCGCGCCTCGTAACAGGCTGACATCACTCCGAAGCTCATCGACCTGATCGGCCATTGCCGCGTCCATCGGGATGGCCTCCATCTCGGCCATCGTTTCGAAGTGTTCCTCCATGTCGAGGGTGACATGCCAGAGCCCGGCCTTGGACATGAGCGCCTCGAGGAGCAGACGAGGGTCACCCATACGCCGAGCGTCCTCAATCCGCTCCTCGACAAACGGATCAATGGGTCCCCCGGACAGGTAGTTGATGTTGGCGGTGACGCGGCGCTTGGTGGCGCTCAGCTGATGCTCACGGGAGATGTCGAGCGCGGCCGAGAGCAGGACCCGTGCCTCGCGCAACCGGCCCGCGGTGCCCAGGCCGGCTCCTTTGGTCGCCCACAATTCGGCGATGGTCGGGAGCATGTCGAGTTCTTCGGCAAGACCCAGCGCTCGCTCCGTCCAGTCCATTCCCTGTGGCTGACCGTCGAGCATGAACGCCCGCGCCAGCTCTGCCATGGCGACGACGTGATGCGGGGTCTTCCCCGGGTCGGCTTCCAGTGCCTTCAGCAGCGGTGGCCAAGCGTCGTTCGACTCGCCGACATCGTCGAGGAGCTTGGCGAAAACCGCCGCCGCCTGCACGCGGCCGAGCGGACTGTCGGCAGCATCGAACTCAGCCAGTGCCCTGTGGGCGAGGTCGCGGGATCGTTCATCAAGGGCTGAGTGTGCGGCGCGGGCTGCCCTGGTGAGAAGCTCGCCGCGCGAGCCCGGATCACCTGCGAGATCGACCCCTCGCAGGCAGAGATTGACGACCTGGGCGTACGAGCCGAGGAGGTCGGCTCGATCGGCGGCACTCAGCAGACTCGTGATCACCCGCGGCAGAAGTTCGTCGGCATCGGGGCCATCACCGGCCGCTTCGAGAGCATCGAGGTAGTGGCTGGCGATAATTCCGGTCATCTCCGGCTCATTCTGGGATTCGTAGAAGGCGGCCACCTGCTGGTGAAGTCGCACCCGGTCGGCGCGGCTCACCCGATCGTGCGCCACCTCACGGATGATTGACTGGACAAACTGGTACTGGCCCTGTTCGGGCGAACGCGGGTCACGGTTGAGCGTGAGGATCTCCCGACGGACGAGTTCCGCCAGGCGCTCCTCCAGTGCCTGAACCGGATCGTTCCGAAGCGAGGCGAGTGCCTCGGCCCGGAACGATTGCCCCAGGATGGCGGCATCGGCAATAAGGGCCCTCGTTCCCGAAGCGAACTGGTCGAGCCGAGCACCTACGAGGCCGCTGAGCGAATCGGGGATCTCCACGCCCCCTACTTCGCCCGCCATCTCATAGCGATTCTCCTCGATTGGACGAACGAGATCACGGGCGATGAGCATCCGGATCATCTCGACGGCGTAAAGTGGAATCCCGCCGGACCGCTCCACTAGTTGCTCGACAAGACTTGCCGGTGCATCCTGAACGACCCCCCGCAGCAACTCCTCCATCGTCGGCGGCGCCAGGGGGGCGAGGTGGAGACTGACGCTGCTGGCCCGCCCCGAACCCCATCCGACTCGCCGTTCGAGCAGGGATGGGCGGGCGAGGGATATGACCAGAATCGGCTCGGAAGCCGCTATCTCAACGAGATCCTCGATGAACTCCAGCATCCCTTCGTCGGCTTGATGGAGATCCTCGAACGCCATCACAACCGGGCCGAGGGCCGCCACATTGGTGAACAGCATGCGCCAGGCGGCGAAGAGTTCTGCGCGTTCGGCGACCGCCTCAGAGATTCCGAGGAGGTTCTCCAGCTTCGGTTCCATCCACGCCCGGTCGTCGGCGTCGGAGATCAACTCGGCCAGGGCGGTGCGCAGCCGGGTGCGCGTCTTGTGCTCGTCGTCTCCCTCGGTGATCCCACACCGGTGGCGGACCATCTCCCCAACCGCCCAGTACCCCGCGTTCTCACCGTAGGGGAGCGAGCGGCCGTGGTGCCAGTACACGTCATCGTTGAGGCCGTCGACATAGCTCCACAGCTCGTCGAGTAGACGGCTCTTACCGATGCCGCCCTGGCCGACGACCGACACCAAGCGGAGCCTGCCGTCCCGCTGCACGGAGTGCAGGTTGTCTTTGAGTAGGCGCAGTTCATCCGTCCGTCCCACGAAGGGTGGAACGAGGCCGTCGGCCCGACGAGTCCCACCCATGCCCCCGACGACCCGCACAGCTTGGAAAACCTCGACAGGCCCTTCCTTGCCCTTGAGGTCGAGCGAACCAAAAAACTCGAACTCGATGGATTTGTCGGCGAGGTCCTTGCTCGATCGTCCCACGAGCACCTGGCCCGGTTCGGCGGCCGATTGGATCCGCGAGGCTGTGTTCACGGTATCGCCAACGATGAGTCCCGTGGACTCGTTGCCGTCTCCGCCGACCACCGCCTCACCCGAGACCACGCCGGCCCTGGCGCGAAGATCGGGAAGGTTTAGTTCCTCCCCCACTGCGTGCACGGAATCGACGAGTTCGAGGGCAGCTCGGACCGCCCGTTCGGCGTCATCCTCATGAGCGGTATGGGCTCCCCACACAGCCATGACGGCGTCGCCGATGTACTTCTCGATCACTCCGCCGAAGCGGTCGACTACCTCCCTGGCCCGGTCGAAGTAGACCGTGAGCATGTGGCGCACCTCTTCAGAGTCCCGGGACTCGGTGAGCGGGGTGAACCCAACGAGATCGACAAAGAGCGCCGAGACGAACCGGCGTTCCTCCGGCTTGGCGGCATCCACGCCGGCTGCCGGAACCGGGAAGGAGACGGCCGAAGCGTCACTTCCGGTCGGGGTGCCGCACTCGGCACAGAACTTGTCCGTCGGCTTGATGGGCGACTGGCACGACGCGCACGCCATCGATTGTGGCGTACCACACTCCGAACAGAATTTGGCCCCCGGCCGGTTCTCCGCACCACAGCTATTACAGGTCATGGCCCCTCCTGCCGGGCACGCTAGTTGGCAAAAGCGCCTGTGTCACTCGCACCAACAGGAACGGGCCGGCTCCATCCAACACGAGCTGCGATCGTTGGCTCGGTCGGTCGACACAAGTTCCGCGGTTCAACTTCGCCAACCACGATTGACGCTCCGTCGGGAAGCGGCTCGCTACCAGGGCGCACGCGCAATCGATCGGAGTCGATCAGAACGGAGAACCCCAGTGACGACTGGGGTTCTCCGTTGGTAGAGGCAGTTTCGAGTCTTGCCCGGGACTACGAACTGCAGCCGTCGGAACAGTGGGCTACACGAGGAATCGTGAATCGCTTCATGTTCATACTCCTTTCACGAGGGCCGACCGTGGAATGCATGCCGGCGTCAGCCGGTGGAATCGGGATCCGGAAGGTCCCCTATGACCTGTCTCGCCATTTCCTCGAGCCGGTGTCTCGCCCTGCCGACGTCGTCGAGGGCCTCTCGAAGTTGTGCGAGCTCTCCCGAGCGAATCTTGATGCCTTCCCGCATGAACAACGCGGCTGCCTCCGACCGGCTCTTGACGGCCCCGGTGGCAATCCAGTCGTCCAGATGACGCTTGGTGTCCTCATCGATGCGGACCATGACGACATGGTCACGAGGTGTCCGCCCCATTTCGGCGACGGTCGACTTCATGTCGCCGGCCAGGCACATCACGGTGCAGTCGGCGAGGTCGCCCTCACCTCCCATGCCGACCCGGAACTCGATCCCGTGAGCCTCGAGAGCTTCACTGACCTGTTCCCAGACATCTTTCAAATCGTTCATGGTGATATCGTAATGGAATTACGAATTACATGCAATGGGTAATCGCGCCGGTCGGCGAAACCAATGAGGGAGTCTGATTTGGGGGGCTCCAATCGAGCCCCCCAAATCACAGTTACGCTGCTTCGAGGGCAGGTGCGGGCAGTTGGGCCGGTTCCAGGCGTCCTTCGATGTGGATTTCAGGTAGCCACTCGAGCCAGGCAGGGAAGTACCAGTTGTTCTCGCCGAGGAGCTTCATGGTCGCCGGCACGAGGATCGATCGGACTACGGTGGCGTCGAGGATCACCGCCACCGCCAGGCCGAATCCCATCTGTTGGAACATGACCAGATCGCCGGCAGCGAATCCACCGAACACTGCCACCATGATCATGGCCGCGCCCGTGATGATTGCGCCGGTGGAGCCCAACCCGAAGGCAACAGATCCGTCGTTGTCGCCGGTCAGGTCGTAGTGCTCCTTGATGCGACTCAGGAGGAAGATGTGATAGTCCATCGACAATCCGAAGAGTACCGCGAACAGGAAGAGCGGGATCCAGGCCTCGATGACATCGGTCTGTTGGAAGCCCAGCAGGTCGGCGCCGATCCCGTGCTGGAACACGGCAACCAGCAACCCGTATGAGGCTCCCACTGACAACAGATTCATGATGATTGCCTTGAGCGGCACGACGATCGAGCGGAAGACCATCATCAGCAACACGAAACTGAGCCCGAGCACGAACACGAAGATGATCGGTGTGCGGCTGTTGAGTACGTCCACATAGTCGACGGTTCCCGCCGCACCACCGGTCACGTAGACCCCGGTGTCGAGACCGGCGAACGCATCCGGTATCAACTCGGTCCGGAGTGAGATCACTGCCTCGCGCGCAGCGATTGTCGAGGGATCGAGTTTGGTGACCGCATCAATCGAAACGATCGCTCCGTCGGCACTCGGAGTGACAGAGACATCTCCATAGCCTTCGTCTGCCTCGAGGGAGCGCACGAGACCCTCCACGGCAACGCCGACTCCGGGGGTGTCCATCGGAGCGTCGACGATGATCGACGTGTAGAACGAACCGGTGTCGAAGTTGTCGTTGAGAAGAGTCCATGCGTGCCTGGAGTTGGAGTCCTCAGGTAGCGATTCGATGAAGTTCTGACCAGTGTTGAGCGTCAGATACGGGACGGCGGCGGCGAGCAGCAATCCGCCGGCCAGCAGCATGCTGACCAATGGACGAGCGGTCACGATTTCGGTGATCCGATGCCAGAACCGGCTTCCACCTTCCTGATAGGTGTCGCGCTTGAGGAACGGGATTCGCCCCCGGTTGACGCGATCACCGAGGAGCCTGAGCACCGCCGGGAGCAAGGTCAGGGCAGCGGCCAGGGCCGCGATTACGACGACGATGGCGCCGGTGCCGAGGCTGCGCATGACTGTATCCGGCATGTAGAGCAGGCCCATCAGGGCGATCACCACGGTGACACCCGAGAAGAAGACGGCTCTGGTCGCCGAATCTCCGGCCAGTTCGATCGCCTTGACGATTTCGGACCCTTTGGCCCGTTCCTCACGGAACCGCTGAACGACGAACAGCGAGTAGTCGATGCCAACCGCCAGGCCGATCATCGTGATCATGTTCATCACGAAAGTGGAAAGGTCCATGACCTGCCCGACAACTGCCGTCAGGCCGACTGCGACCACGATGGAGACGATGGCCAGCATGAGCGGAATGCCGGCGGCCACCGCTGCTCCGAACACGATCACGAGGATGATGAGGGCAACCGGGATGCCCAGCAGTTCGCCGCGCTGCAAGGTCTCCTCAGCCAGAGTGTTGAACTCGGTGTTGACGGATCCGTTGCCGATCGTCGTGACCCGGAACCCGGTCTCCGCGTCGGCGGCATTGACGACCTCGACCACCGGCTCTGCCAGTGTCGACGAGTCTCCGTCACCGCCCAGCGTCACGACGACGAGGGCGACGCTGCCATCGGCCGACGTCATCCCCGGTGCCCCGTCTAGATACGAAACGGTCCCGTCGACGGTTTCGACTTGGCGCAGCGCGCTGACCAGGCCGGTGACCTTCGCCGCGAAGCCCGGATCATCGGTGGTCAGCCCGTCGCCTTCTACGAGCACATACTCCTGTGGCGAGCCGGTGCTCTCGAAGTGCTCGGCCCAGATCTCGCCAGCGGTTTCGGACTCGGTCTCAACCGACAACTCGCCTCCGTCCACAAGGACGTCGCCCAGGCTGCCGGCCGCCAGGAACGCGACCACCAGCGTCACGATCCATGCCGTGATGGTCCACCATGGGTGAAGCGCCGCCCTGCGTGCAAGCGCTCCAGTGAATCCTGATTTCTGCATTGTTCTCCCCTTCGATGTTGTCGCCGGATCACCGGCGCGGGTTTCTAAACCCGAGTCTGAGCGAGAACGACTGATCCAACTATTGGGTATCTCCCTGCGGATTCCCTACCCGTCGGGGGATAGGTCAGGGTTTCCCCCTACCCATCAGCCTGGAACGTCGGCTCCAGCTCCGACCACCTGCCGCAAGGTTGCCTGCCGCAGGACTGCTCCACGACGCGCAGGGCTAGCTGATCGTCGCGACCAGATGTCGAGCAGCCTCCGTCTCCGTCACCGCTCCCACCTGCACAAAGAACGAAATCGCCGGTTGCAGCAACTCGAGGCTTTGCCCGGCGCGTCCGGAATCGAGTAACACACCGGCCAGGTCAAGATCCACTCGAGCCAGGTCCCATTGAGCCTCCAACCCCGCGTAGCCTTCTCGCGCCCTCTGGAGGAGCTCGATCGCTGCCTCGGTGTCCCCGTCACGCAAGGCGGTCATACCCGCCAGGCGGTCGGCGGCATAGGCAAGTGTTTCAAGTCCACCGCGCTCCGCCTCCGCACGAGCGAGTTCCACCAGCGTCTCGACGTCCGGCCATTCCGTCGCGTATGCAGCGATTTCGCACTCGGCCTGAAGCAGCAATCCCAACCGCGCTCCCCTACGCCATGTCGTTCCGGTCAGCATCCGCCGGGCTTCATCCAGCCGCCCCCGTCGGGCGACCAAGGGTGCCAGGTACTGCGCCCAGCGCCCCAACGGAATGGAATCTCGATCCGGCGCCTCGGCGCTCCCGTCCACACCTCTCAGCACTTCCACGATTTGGTCCGCGTCGGCCGATTGGCCGCGTATCTCGCGAATCAACGCGGCCGCAGCATGCATGGCGGAGATATAGTGCGGCGGAGAGTCCTTTCGTTCACCCAGCATCTCCGAGGCCAGTAGCAGGTCGGCCAGGACTCCGTCCCAATCGCCGAGCCGGTAGCGAGCCAGCGCCCGCCAGCTCAGGCAATGAATCGCCACGCTGGGTAGGCGCGTAGCGGTGATACCGAACCCTTTATCGGCACTGGTAAGGGCTTCGCGGTAGCGGCCGAGGTGGAAGTTGACCCATCCTCCCATCGCATGCGCATCACCAACCTCCCAGAAATCGTCGATCTCTGCGCACAGTTCGAGCCGACGGTTCACGCCTTCGAGCGCCCTTTCATAGCGCCCCAGAGCGATGTAGTTGGCTCCCACCCCGTCTAGAGCGGCCGACTCTAGATCGGGCCTTCCCAACCGACGGGCCATCGCTACCGCCTGTTCTCCGGAGGTCAGCGACCGATCAGCAGACACCAACGCTTCGTGGGCTCTTTCCTGGGGACGCGGAAAGGCATGCGGCCAGAACGCCTCGAGGGTCAGGAGACCGGCCCGTTCCGGAGTGTCCAACTGCCCGGCGTGCTCGTACCCGATCTGTAGATAGCGATGAACGTCCGCTTCCGGCGGCACCGACTGCATGGATCCCGGCCAGCGGACCGGGGACTGCAGTGCACGAGCACAGACCCGGGCGAGATCAGCTGAGGTTCTGTGGCCCTCCTCCAGGTACAAATCAATAGCGGCTCGCAGATTCTCCCAGGCAGCGTCGCCTTCGTGGGCGAAGAAGTAGGCCTCACCCAGAGCTTCGAGAGCCTGGGCCTCCTCGCCTGCGGTTGCCGCCAGCCGGTGACCATCCCGAGCCAGTCGGCGAGCACTGTCGAGGGCGATACGGAGCTTGGAATGCTCAGAAGCCAGGAGCAGATGGGTGAAAGCCTCACGGCGGATCTTCTCCAGCTCGTTCTCGTCGGCGGAGGGGTCCTCACGAAGCCCGGCGTGGGCCTGGGAAAGGTGATACGCCAGCACTTCAACCATTTCGCGCCGCCGATCGCCGATGGTGTTCCTCACCCAGGCGGCGGCTCGACGGTGCAGGTCCGTTCGCTCCCGCAGCGAGAGGCTCTCGAACGCCACATCGCGGATGACGGTGTGTTTGAAGCTGTACTCCTGTTGTCGCTCGAGTGTGCTGCCCAACCGGGCGACGATCAGATCACGATGCTCCAATTGGTCGAGAAGGCCGGTCACCTCGGTTTCGCCCACCTCGAGCAGCGACGCCACCGAACCGGCCCAGAAGACGCGACCGACCACGGCAGCACACTGCAGCGTCCTTTTTTCGGCGGTAGAGAGGAGGTCGAGCCGAGCCGTCACCACGGCTTGAACCGTATCCGGGATCTGGACTCCAATGATTCTGTCGACCGCCTTCCAGCGATCCCCTGAGCGCACGATGCAGCACTCGTCTATGAGTTGACGGAGGATCTCCTCGATGAAGAAAGGATTCCCATCCGAGCGACGCAGAATCTCCGATCGAACCGAGGCCGGCATCTCGTCGATACTCAGCAGCAAGGAAACAAGGCGACTTGCCTGCTCTTCAGTCAGCGGGTCGAGCATGATGCCTGAGAAGCTCATCTGGCCACCGCCCCAACCAGGAGCCTTGTCGGCCAGTTCCGGTCGGGCGGTACACAAGAACAGGACCGGCCCGGCAGTCCGATCCGCGAGGAACTCGAGCAGCGCCAGCATGGCCGGGTCGGCCCAGTGGAGGTCCTCGATCTCGACGACCAGCGGAGCCTGAGCGGCCAGGGATGAAAAGAAGTGTCGCCAGGCCGTCTGTATCTCGGCTTCGATCAGATTCGGGGACATTCCCCGGAATGAGAGCCGTTCGTGCTCGATGCCGATGGTCCAGCCCAACGCGGCGGCGAGGCGACCGGTGGAGTCGCCGAGCACCATCTCCTCGACCCTCTCGATCTTTTCCCAGACCATCCGCGGAGGATCACTGTCGAGAATCCCGGCGTAGCCCTTGAGAATCCTCGCCAGCGGCTGGTAAATGCTCTCCTCTCCATAGGGAAGGCACCGTCCGCCGAGCAAGAGGGCGGGCGGCTCCGCAGCTTGCACTGCCGCATGGAACTCATCGGCCAGCCGGCTCTTGCCTATGCCGGCGTCCCCATAGACAGTGACCAGGTGCGGATGCTGCTCCTGGATCACCCTTTCGAACAGGGTACGGAGAAGAGTGAGTTCGTGCTCCCGGCCGACCATTGGGGCACGGAGAAGCGGAACCGACAAGCGATCGGTCGGTCCCAGCAGTTCGTGGATGCGAACGGGCCGATCACGTCCGCGGAGGGTGACCTCTCCGAGGTCCTGGAACCGGAAGTGGCGGCTGGACCGCACCGTCCGATCGGCCACCAAGACTTGTCCGACTCGGGCGGTCTGCTCCAGTCGGGCCGCTACGTTCACGGCGTCCCCGGCCACGCGTCCCATCTCCGGGCGGGCCGGCGCAGAGGCGACCACCTCCCCGGTATTGATACCGATCCTTGCCGAGAGCGTCACGCCGTGGGTCCTCTCGAGTTGAGCGTTGAGTTGCCTGAGGCTTTCCATCATCCCGTAGGCGGCTCTGAGAGCCCGATCGGGGTCATCCTCGTGGGCGATCGGTACGCCGAAGACCGCCATGACGGCGTCTCCGATGAACTTCTCCACGGATCCGCCGAATGACTCGATTTGAGCTCGCATAGCCTCGAAATACGAACCAATCACTTCGCGAAAACTCTCGGGATCGAGCTGCTCGGCGAGGCCGGTGGATCCGCTGATGTCGGCGAAGAGGATGGTCACCAACCTCCGCTCCTGCGGCGAGGGCCGGTTGCGCAGATCCGAGCCGCATTCCGGGCAGAACACGGCATCGTCGGGAAGACGGATTCCACATTGTGGGCACGGGTGCCCGGCGGCGGTCCCGCACGACGCGCAGTAGCGAGCGTCCGCCGCTAGTTCGGCTCCACAGTTGGTGCATAGGGTTGACATGGTTTGCGAGTCTACGGGTCGGGGCGGCAGGGCGTCCCGGACATCAACCTCACTTGGCCTGGTGAGCCACAGCGGCGGTCCGGGAAATCCTCGCCTACTCCACAATCCCCCGGCGCCGCGGGTAGCTTCGAGAGCAGCACTGGCCGCAGCCGGCAAGGGAGCGCCATTCATGGCATCACAGGTGCCGTTGCCAGACCTATACCAGCAGATGGTGAAGATGCGGCTCTTCGAGGAGGCGCTTGGTGACCTCTGGCTGGCCGGTCTCATCTCTGGGGAATTGCACCTTGGCATCGGTGAGGAGGAATGTCCCCGCGGCCAGCGTGATGTCGGGTAGC
>CBDTUP010000030.1:0-14074 GCA_965363685.1 uncultured bacterium
CTCACGATGGCCTACTTCGCCAGGGTCCACCCACAGAACCTTCGCTATGTCGAGATCTTCTTCGACCCGCAAGCCCACACGAACCGTGGCGTCTCGTTCGAAACGGTAATCCGGGGTATCCGGAGGGCTCAGGAGAAAGCCTCCGCCGAGTTGGGCATCGAATCTCAACTCATCATGTGCTTCTTGCGCGATATGACGGCAGAGTCGGCGGCATCCACGCTCGCCGAATCGGCGCCCTACAAAGATTGGATCATCGGTGTCGGATTGGACTCGGATGAGAGGGGTAACCCTCCCGTCAAGTTCGCCGCCGTGTTCGCCGAAGCGCGCGCAATGGGGTATCGGCTCACAATGCACTGCGATGTCGACCAGGAGAACTCAGTTGAGCACATCTGGCAGTGCCTGAACGACATAGGTGTGGAAAGGATCGACCACGGCGTCAACTCGCTGGAGGATGATCGCCTTGTCGGCGCCCTGTTGGAAAAAGGAATCCCGTTGACGGTTTGCCCCATCTCGAACAGCTACGTCACCGACGGCACCAAGGCAGCCGAAATCAAGCGAATGCTCGAGCTCGGCTTGAAAGTCTCCGTCAACTCGGATGACCCTGCCTACTTTCCCGGGTATGTCCAGGAGAACCTGGGCGTGGTCCAGCAGGAGGCCGGGTTGACCCGGGACGACTTGATTCAGCTGAGCAGGAATGCATTTGATTCCGCCTGGCTTCCCGAGGCCCGACGAACCAGGTATCTGCGAGAAGTGGAGGCGTACGCGGCCGGCTGAGAGCGGCAGACCCTGCCTGCGATGTTCCATGTCATTAGGCAGGAAGCGTAGTTTGGGTTTTCCGGAAGGCGTCCAACCCAAGGGAGGCGACCATGGCCGAGCTCGACCTGAAGAAGCAATACAGGGAGTTGTACTTGCCCTCCGCCAAGGAATGCTCGGTGGTGGACGTTCCCGAACTCCAATTTCTGATGATCGACGGGCACGGCGACCCGAACACCAGCGATGAGTACCGCGAAGCGTTGGAAGCTCTTTACGCCATGTCCTACACACTCAAGTTCCTCAGCAAACAGAAAGAGGACATCGATTATGTGGTGATGGCATTGGAGGGCTTGTGGTGGACCGACGACATGGCGGACTTCTCCGAGGATGACAAGTCGGCTTGGAGTTGGACGTCCATGATCATGCAGCCCAGTCACCTCACGGCCGACCATATGGATGCCGCCGTTGAGCAGGTGCGTTCGAAGAAGAACCCGCCGGCACTCGACAAAGTCAGGTTCGAGCCGTTCCGGGAGGGTCTGTCGGTTCAGATCATGCACGTTGGTCCCTATGCGGAGGAGGCTCCGACGATCGCTCGCCTGCATAGGTTCGCAGGCGATAACGGATACCAACTGCGTGACAAGCATCATGAGATATACCTCAGCGATCCGCGGCGCGCGGCTCCGGAGAAGCTGCGGACCGTGATAAGACAACCGGTCGAGCCGGCCTGATACCCGCCCTCGGTGATCGAGCAAACGAGAACCCCGGTGTTGCCACCGGGGTTCTCGTTTCTAGTGACGCTATCGCGTCGGATGATCAGGAAGCAGAGGGAGGGAGAATCACTGCATCGATCACGTGGATAACGCCGTTCGAAGTAACTATGTCGGTGGTGATGACGTTGGAGATGCCGTTGAGAACCACAACTCCATCGACGACGGCGATTGAGATGTCCTCACCCTGAACGGTGGTGGCCGTATCGAGTCCGACCACATCGGCGGCCAGGACCTCGCCGGCGACGACGTGGTAGAGCAGGATCTGCGACAGGGTTTCGGTGTCCTCGAGTAGACCGTTGATAGTCTCCTCGCCGAGGGCGGCGAAGGCCTCATCGGTGGGAGCGAAAACCGTGAAGGGGCCCTCACCCTGAAGCGTTTCGGTCAGCCCGGCGGCCTCGACCGCAGCCAGCAGTGTGGTGAAGCTGCCTGCCTCGTCTGCAGTTGCGATGATGTCGGCCATCATCGTGTCCTCTTCCGATGCCATGGGCTCATCGGCCGAGAGCGACGGGGGCAGGATGACCTGATCGATGACATGGATGATGCCGTTCGAAGCGTCCACATCCGTCGTGACAACGTTGGAGGATCCGTTGAGAACCACTCCACCGTCGTCGACCGTGATCGTAATGTCTTCACCCTGGACCGACGTGGCGGAGCTGAGTCCGACAACATCTGCGGCCGGTACTTCACCGCTCACGACGTGATAGGTGAGAACTGCCGCGAGAGCATCGGTGTCTGCCAGCAGTCCGTCGAGGACACCCTCGGGAAGGGCGGCAAAAGCCTCATCGGTGGGAGCGAAGACAGTGAATGGTCCTTCGCTTTGCAGGGTCTCCACCAGGCCGGCGGCCTGGACGGCGGTGACGAGCGTATCGAACCCGGCATCCACCGCAACATCGACGATGGTGTTTTGGGTCATGGGCACCTCGGTCGTCTCAGTGACAGCAGGTGCCGTGGTAGTAGTGGATTCCTCCTCGCTGCTGCAAGCCGCTACTACAAGAGCGAAAAGCGCAACGAGTGCGATCAATCGGAGTTTCATTGTCAAATCCTTTGGAAGGGGCCTCAGTGGAGGCAGCGTGTACCTTGTATTCGGAGCGAACCCATCCCTGGATGACACACAATTGGCCGGGCCGGCCCGCCTGGACGGACCGGCCCATGGTTTGGTGGCCGTGATCAGCCCGTTTGGCGGAGGTCGCGCCGTTCGAATAAGACGACCGATAGGCCTATTACCGCTACGAAGACCGCAGTCAGTATCGCCCCATGGCCCCAATGCATACCGGTCAACAGAGGGTCGCTTGTGAGGTAGTAGTAGAAGGGTGTGGCCTTGGCGAGGCCGGCCAGGCTGTCGCTGAATGGAAGGAAGGCGTTCATCACGAAGAGAACGATTGCCACTCCAACCGATCCGAAGGTCGCCAGCCGCGGCTTGCCGGTGGCGGCGCTCAACGCCAGCGCGAGGGCGCCGAAGACCAGGCCGACCAGGGTCAGCAGCACACAGGTGGCGGCGATGTTGCCGATATCCATTCCCAGGCCACCTATGACCGACCCGAGGGCCACGCCGGCAAAGGTCGCGAACCCGATGATGATGGCTCCCACAACCATGGATACGGTTTTCTCGTAGACGACCCGTGAGCGTTTGATCGGGTTGGCGAGCAACAGGCCCATCGTTCGGTTCGCCTCCTCGCCGGCGAGAGCGCGGGCGCCAATGGCGATCGTTGCGACCATCACTGCTATCGGCGCCATCATGCCGAAGGTCTCAACCTGATAGAAGCCTTCGGCCGTACTCAGGTCACCTCCGCCGAACAGCGATAGGACGGCCTCAGGGAAGGCATCTGCGAAGTCCAGAAGGAATTCATCGATGAAGTTGTACATCGGTCCGATCAGGATCCCCATGATGAGAAACTCGATGTAAGCAACGATGATCAGGAGGCCCTGGTGCTCGGTGAGGGTCTTGATCCAGATCCGCGATACCCGGGCCGAGCCGGCGAGTCGATCCGCCAACTTCTTCGTCATCGGGTGAGCCCGCAGCCGGTCGATGATCGAAACACCGGTGCTCTTTGTCCGTAGATCCCGACGGTTCAAGCCGATGACGGCAAACACAAGGAGAACCACGATCCCGATCGCCAGGACTCCTATGCCGCCCCAGTCGACACCGTTCAGTTCTGATTTGCCGTTCGAGTAGTAGTACCAGGGGAAGATGCGGGCCCACTCCGTAAGAGCGTCGATGAGTGGGAAAAGGCCGACGCCTATGAAGGAGATCGTCATGATGCCGGCCGTAGCTCCAGAGGCCAGTCCGTTCTTGCCCGTCCACGCCCCAATGGCCATTGCCAGGAACCCGTGGAAGATTGCGATAACGAACATGTGGAAGGCCAGCGCGGCGATGTGCATCCCGCCCAGGTCGACATCGAGGACCGCCGGTGAGAAGACTCCCATTGCCCAGAGAACAAGTGCGCCGACGGCAGTCAGACCCACCATCGAACTTGCCTTGGAGAAGAGAACGCTGGTGCGGCTCTTCGGGTTGCCCAAGAGGAGTCCCATTGTTCCGTTGCGCTCTTCGCCGGCGATCGAGGCGGACCCCATCGAAAGCGACAGGGCCGCCAGCGTAAGCGCCCCGTACGAGGCGTAGATGGCCCCGTAGGCCAATCCACCTACGTCGGTGTCCTCTCCGATTCCCACGAGGCTCCGCATTGCGGCCGGCATGCTGGTGTAGAGACCGAGATCGACGTCGCGATACACCGACATGCCCATCAGGAGAAGTAGTCCGATGCTCCCTGCACCGATCAGGATGCCCTTCCACCGGTCGAGGACGTTTTTTGTGGCAACGTTCGCCAGCATTAGACGCTCACCTCCTCGTCGCGGTAGTAGGTGAGGAAGATCTCTTCTAGGTCGGCCTCCTGGGTGGTGATGTCCAGCACGTGGTACTTGTCGGTTACCACCTTGAGGAGGGTCTCCATCTGACCGTCGAAAGACAGCGTGACGTGCTCGTTCTGGGAGACTGCGTCGCGCACACCGGGGACCCCTTTGAACCCGGCAACATCTACTGGACCATCGAAGAAGATGTTGACGGTACGGATCGCCTTCGAACGGAGATCGGCCACCGTCTCGACGGCGATGAGCTTTCCGTGGCGGATGATTCCAACCCTGTTGGCCACTCTCTGGACCTCGGACAGAGTATGGCTGGACAGGAACACGGTCTTGCCCTCGGCGGCTACTTCCCTCATCATCTTCTGGAACTCCCGCTGGACGAGCGGGTCGAGTCCGGAGCTCGGTTCGTCCATGATCAACACTTGCGGGCGGTTCATGAAGGCCTGGATGAGACCGACCTTCTGCCTGTTGCCAGAGGAAAGGTCGCCCACCTTTTTCTCGAGGTCGGCGTTGAGGCGGTCGGCCAGTGATTCGACGTACGACCAATCGACACCGCCCCGAAGGTTGGCGAAGTAGGTGAGTGTGTCGCGACCGGTCAGGTTGGGATACATCGCCAGATCGCCCGGCACATATCCGATGTGCTTGCGGATCTCGACGGACTGCTGATGCGAGTCCATGCCGAGGATCGAGGCTTCGCCGGCGGTCGGCCGGATCTCGTCGAGAATCGTACGAATCATGGTGGTCTTGCCTGCGCCATTGGGACCGAGGAACCCAAAGATCTCACCCGGACGGATGTCGAGGTTCAGATCTACGAGAGCCTTCACGTCCCCGTAGTGCTTCGTGAGCCCATCGGTATGGATGGCGATCTGGTCGGTCATGCGGATTCCTTTGTCTCTTCGGAGTCGGCGAAAGCCTGGCTCCACAGTTCTCTGGTTGTGTCGGTGAACATGGCGCCGAGGACATCCAATGCCGCGGCGACGTAGTTGGAGGCGGTGGCGGGGTCTTGCGAGAAATCGGAGGTGATATCGACTCCCAGCAGACGCTCCAGGTGTTCGTGTAGAACGATTCCACCCAGCGACCAGATGGTCAGAAGTGCAGCCCGGTGGCGTGGGAATTCGCTGGGCAAAAGCAGGCCGGCTTCCACGCCGACCTGCATGTATTCCACTGCATCGTCGACGAACTCATCGACCAACTCGGCGACGTGTGGTGATCCATCCACCAGGGTGCGAGCCAGATAGCGAAGCAGAGGTGGTCCGCCGAGCGCCGAGCGGAGTGCTGCGAGCGGATCGATCCCGGCCCCCATCGACATTGCTCCGGTCTTGGTCTCCCTGATGAATGCTGCGACGTGCTCGTCGCAGGCAACGCGAAGCTCATCTTTCGAGCCGTAGTGGTGGATGACGAGGCCCGCCGAGACTCCGGCCGTCTCCGCGATCGCCCGAATGCTGGTGCCGGCTACCCCGTCAGTTGCGAAACACACGATGGCGGCGTCGCGGATACGCGCCTTGGTCGTCCGGTCGTCGGCTGGAACATCTGAAGCGGCTGAACGCATGTTCAACATCTTATACAATTGTTCAAGTCGGGTCTCGGGGCCTTTGGTCACAACCGATTGGGAAGCCGCCCGATCAGTAGAGTCACGCCGAACGAAAGGACGGCATGGAATCGAATCCAGTTGTGGACCAGATGGGGCGTCCGCTCCGATTGGCAGTGATCGGCGGAGGCCCAGGAAGCTTCATCGGGTCAACCCACCGCAAGGCCGCGACCATGGATGGCCGGCTGGAGATCGTCGCCGGAGTCGTTTCGTCCAATCCGGCCGGGGCGATTGCATCAGCTGGGGAACTGGGCATACCTCGCCCGTACTCGTCGGTCGATGAGATGCTCGGCGCCGAGTCCGACCGTTCCGATGGAGCGGAGGTCGTGGCGATCATGACCCCCAACGACAGTCATCACGAGTACTCGATGGCAGCCCTCCGCCATGAACTGGATGTCATTTGCGACAAGCCAATGACCAACACTCTCGAGGAGGCGCTCGACATCGTTGGCCTGGTTGAGGAATCCGGACTCGTTTTCTGCCTCACCCACAACTACACGGGATATCCGATGGTTCGCCAGGCCCGGGCGATGGTGGCGGAGGGAGAGCTAGGGGAGATTCGACTGGTTCAGGTCGAGTACGTACAGGGTGGCAAGGCGGACGAACGGGACCCGGACCCCACCGGGGACGTGCCGTGGCGGTTCGACCCGGAGAAAGGCGGACCCTCGTTGGTGATGGGGGACATCGGCTCCCATGCCCACAACCTCATCCGGTTCATCACTGGACTGGAGGTGGCAGAGGTTTCGGCCGAGATCGGCCACGTTGTGCCGGGGCGGCGGGTCGACGACTTCGGTGCGGCCATGTTGCGGATGCAGAATGGCGCCCGGGGCACCTTCTGGGTGACTCAGGCGGCAGCCGGCGTCGAGAACTGTCTCCGGATCCGGGTATCCGGTACCAAGGGAAGTATCGAGTGGTGGCAGGAGAACCCCACCCGGCTGGGCTTCACGCCGCTGGATCAACCAGCGCGCACATACACGCCCCGTGGGCCGGGCCTGCAGCCGGCGGCAATGAGAGCGAGCCGCATCGTGTCTGGCCACCCGGAGGGTTTCCAGGAGGCCTTCGCCAACATCTATTCGGATGCGGCTGAGGCGATCGCAGCTAGACGGTCCGGGCAGGAAGTCGATCCACTGGCGATGACGTTCCCGAACCATGTGGACGGCGCCATCGGTGTGAGATTCACCGAAGCCGCCCTCGAGTCGAGCAGAACCGGTGCAGCCTGGACGGACGCCAGACTCAATCTCTAGGGCACCCTGTTCCCGATTTCGATTACTGCTCGGAATCAGCGTCTATTCGACGAAGACTGTTCCGTCGTGCTCAGAGACCTTGCCCCGACGAAGGGGGAGGACAAGAGTCAACGTCTTGAATGCGAGGCCAAGGCCGGGGATCTTGGCGAAGATCCCTTGGGGACCTTTCACCATTCGACCAGTGTGAACATCGTATTCGGCCCGGTGCCATGGGCAGGTGAGGCAACCGTTCTCATCGACGGATCCACCGGCGAGGTCGGCGTAGAGGTGTCGGCATCTTCTCGAAACGGCGAACAGTTCGTCGGAATGACCCACGGCATAGTGGCCGACCCCCTTGACGGTCCCGGCAGGAAAGTCTGCAACGGGTCCTACCTCAATCTCATCGGGCATCAACCCGCCTCCTTCGGTTGGAACTCATCCGGTCTGATCCTACCTTCACTACCCCTTCGTGGGCCCTTTGCATGTTTCCTGTCAATGCGGCCCCCCACTAACACGGTGTTGGATTGACAGGAAACCGATGGCCGTCAGTCGTCGAGGAGCTCACCGGCCTCTTCCCAGTTCTCACGGGCCTCGTTGGCGGCCACCAGGCCGACCATTAGCGCTGCCAACGGGTCTGCCCACCACCAGCCCAGCAGAGCATTGAAGGCAAGGCCGAGCATCGTTCCGGCGGAGAGCATGCCATCCAGGAAGGTCATCGAGGCCTCTGATCGCAGAGGCGCGGAGTCCAGACTGTCGGCGAGTCGATGCTTCGATCTGGCGAGAGCAAACATCACCAGGGCGGTGACGGCCAGGTAGGCGACACCCCACGGGGATTCGTCGGGCTGCCGCTGAGTGAGCAGGTCCCGGATACTGAGCGAGACGAGAGCGACGGCCAGGACTGCGAACGCCACCGCGACGAGGCGCAGGGCGAGAGCGGTGCGTTCGGGATGGTCGTACTCGTGACCCGGTATGAGGTGCCAGACAACGACCAGCGAAGCGAAGATCTCGATGATCGAGTCCGACCCGAAGCCGATGAGGGCCAGCGAGCCGGCGGCGATTCCGAGGCTGATGGTGAGAACCGCTTCCCCGACATTCCACCCGATCGTTGCGTATTCGAGTTGGAGCGCCCTGCGATTGAAGTCTGTTCGGGATGGATCGGTCATGAGGCAGCATTGTGGCAGCCACCCGCGCTCCGCGTAAGCACCATGGGAGGGGGCTAGGGGTTCTGGTACTCGGCCTTTGGACCCAGGTAATACCACCAGTTCAGGAACAGGCAGATGGCGTAGAAGGCGGCGAATGCGTACAGCGCGATCTCAGGCGTCGTCTTGGTGATCTGCTCTCCGAACTCTTGCGGTACAACGAACGCACCGTAGGCGGCGACCGCCGACGTCCAGCCCAACACCGGCCCCGCCTGCTCCTGGTCGAAGACCATGGCGATCGTACGGAAAGTAGAGCCGTTGCCGACCCCGGTGGCGGCGAACAACACCAGGAACAGCAGGAAGAAAGGCACGAAGTGATCCTCCGGCGTGGCAGATTGGTAGGCCTGCTTCATGAAGTAAGCGACTCCGAGAGCGCTGGCGATCATCGTGACGGAGACCCATTGGGTCACTTTGGCCCCGCCGACTTTGTCGGAGATCCAGCCGCCGACCGGTCGAATGAACGCTCCGATGAACGGGCCCATCCAGGCGAAGGTCAGCGCCGATGGCCCATTCGGGTTCAGCATGTCGTGGGTCATCACCCCGTCGACCATCACGTGCTGGAAACCGAAGATCACCTTGATTGCCAAGGCAAACCCGGCCGAGTAACCGATGAAACTCCCGAAAGTCATCGTGTAGATGACGCTCATGATCCAGGTGTGCTTGTTGCCGAAGATCTTGAACTGTCGCTGAAGATTCGGCCTGATCTCTCCCCGCAACTGCTTCAGCAGAAGCACCGTTGCCCAGATCACGAGGATGATGATCGGGTACTTGGCCCAGGTCCAGCCCAGGCCGGTCGGGCTTGGGAGAATGAAGAAGAGACCGATTGCCGCCGGGATGAAGGCCAGGCCCAGCATGCCGCTGATCTTGATGAACGAGCTCACCGGCGAACCGATGTTCGGCGAAACGTGCTCGGCGCGGATGTTGTCCATCTTGAACCACCCAAGGAACGCCAGCGGGATCAGAAAGACGAGCCACACAAACCCGGCGTTGTGAATCCAGGTCTGGGTCCCCTCCGCAATCTTGCCGATCAAGGTTCCAGACGGCTTTTCGAGGATCATCGATCCGCCGCCGAACAACCCGAACGTCATGACGAACGGGATGAGGAGCTGCATCGTCGTCACTCCTGCATTCCCCAGGCCTGCATTGAGGCCGAGCGACAGGCCCTGCATCCGCTTCGGATAGAAGAAGCTGATGTTCGACATCGAAGAGGCGAAGTTGCCACCACCGAGTCCGGACAGGAAGGCCATGAGCTGGAACACCCACAGGGGCGTGCCCTGTGACAACAGCGCGAAGCCCGTACCGGCTGCCGGGATCATCAGCAGGGCCGTCGTGAAGAAGACGGTGTTTCGTCCACCGGCCAGCCGAATGAAGAAGCTGCTCGGGATTCTCAGTGAGGCACCGGTCAGGCCGGCGATGGCCGACAAGGTGAACAGCTCAGCGTTGGTGAACGGGAAGCCCAGATTGAGCATCTGGACTGTGATGACACTCCAATAGAGCCATACCGCGAATCCGCACAGGAGGCTCGGTATCGATATCCAGAGGTTGCGCGTGGCGATTTTCTTGCCGGTGGTCTCCCAGAACGTCTCGTCCTCGACGTCCCACTCGTGGATCTCAGCCATTTCGTTCCTTCCGTGTGAGCTGTTTGCGCGGTAGTTGATCGGCGCTCGCCGGCTCAGGCTTCGAGCTTGCCCTCCGCGTCATGGACGAATTCTTCAACAAACGAATCCTTCGGTTCCTCAAGCATGAAGAACGTGACAATGAAGCTGAGTGCTGCTCCGGTCGCCAGGACGAAGAAGAAGGTCTTGGAATCGACCAATGAGAACAGGACGAGGTAGATAACTGCCCCGACATTGCCGTACGCACCCGCCATTCCGGCGATCTGGCCGGTCATCCGCTTGTTGATCATCGGGATGATGGCAAACGTCGCTCCCTCGGCTCCCTGTACGAATACCGAGGCGAACACTGTGATTGCGACTGCGACGACTAACCACCAGATCCCACCGAACATCGGAACCACGGTTCGAAGGCCGTCTGCATCGACGCCCTCACCCCACTGCCCGATGAACGCCATGAGTAGGAAGCCGACCGAAATGCCCACCATGTAGATCAGCATCGTTCGCTTGCGATTGGACATGCGGTCGGACAGATAGCCGCCAAGTGGTCGGGCCCCGAGGTTGACGAACGCAAAAGATGCAGCCACTACCCCGGCCACGGTTGCCGTGACCATCGGGCTGCCTGCGCTGTCCTTTAGGGGTACGAACGTGTTCTCGAAGAACGCCGGGAGCATGGACACGACGGCTAGTTCGGCGCCGAAGTTGGCGAAGTAGGTGCTGTTGAGGGCCGCCACGCTGCCCCAGTGATACTTCTCGTCTTCGGGTACTCCGGCTTTCAGATATGGCACGTTGATCTGGAGGGTCTTGATTACGTGCCCGGCATATACGAGGAGCAGTACTCCGTAGATGGCGTACAGGGCGCCGTCCGAGAGGACCGGGGACCCGTCGATCACAACGTTGCTGATCCTCCATGCGAGCACACCCAGCGCACCGACCAGAGGGAACGACCAGGCGAGGTACTGGATGAGGTCTCCATATGAGGTCACCATCATCGGCTCAGTCTTCTTGGCCTTGTGGAGTACCTCACCTTCCGGCACGTCGCGGACCAGGAAGTAGTAGAGCACGCCGTAGGCGCCCATCACGAACCCGTTCACACCGAGAGCCCAGCGCCAGGCGTTGTCGCCCAGGCCAAACCAGTTGTCCATGACCGTGATGGCAAACCAGGGGAGGGTCATGGCGGCAAACGCCGACCCGAAGTTCCCCCACCCGGCATAGAAGCCCTCAGCCCTGCCGATGTACTTGGGCGGGAACCATTGAGCAACCATCTTGATACCGATAACGAAGCCGGCTCCGACGGAGCTGAGTACCAGCCGTGCGATGAGCATCTGAACGAATGAGCCTGCGAGCACGAAAGCCAGAGCCGGAATGGACATGACGACCATCAGACCCGAGAAGACCACCCGGGCACCGAAGCGGTCGATCAAAGCCCCAACGATGATGCGAGCCGGGATCGTCAACGCGACGTTGGAAATGAGCAGGATCTTGACATGCTCTTCAGTCAGCCAGCCGACTGAGTCGAGCATGGTCGTCGACATCGGCGCCATGTTGAACCAGACGTAGAACGTCATGAAGAAGGCGATCCACGTGTAGTGGAGTGTTCGTATGCGCTCCTGGCTGAAGTCGAGCAGCTTGGGCGGGTTCTCCGCCGGCGTGGACGGTGACCGATCGTCCTGACTCATGTTCCCTCTCCTTTGAACCGAGCTCTGTTGTCGGACCGGCATCCCCCGACTCCCCGGGTGTTGGAGCCTGATCGGGGCACCAACTCGCGTCCCTACATGGACGTCCGCAATCTGTTTGTAGTCGAAGGAACACTAAACGTCAAGTGCAACACTAAACGTTTAGTGTTATGCTCGTGGTATGCAGGCGTCTCTGGGACGAAAAGGCGACTACTCGGTGAGAGCCGTACTCGATATCGCTCGCCACAATGGGGAGCGCAGAAAAGCCCGTGAGATCTCCGACGAAATGGACATCCCGCACCGGTTCCTGACCCAGATCCTCGCCGAACTGGTGCAACTCGGCCTACTCAAAGCAGTCGCCGGCCGGACGGGCGGCTACGTTCTTGCCCGGCCCCCTTCGGAAATCTCACTCCTCCAGGTCGTCGAGGCGGCAGAAGGCCCAATCGCTCTGGATGTCTGCGTGCTGCGGGGTGGACCCTGCTCGTGGGAGGACTCCTGCCCGGTCCACATTCCGTGGGCCCGCGCACAGAACGCGATGGCAGAGCATCTGGCAGCAACTTCGTTTGCCGACCTGATCGGCATCGCCGACGAGATCGACTCCGGAACTCACATGCTTCCGGATGACACGCCACCACACAAGATTCCCACGCCGAGGCTTCCGAGGAGGCCCGTCAAGAGCAAGCGATGACGGATGGACACGAGCCCGCTGGCTGGGATTGAGCGCGAAGAGAGGGAAGGAAATCGTATGAGACGGTCACTGCGACTAGCGCTGATCGTGGGAGGAGTGGTGGTGGTCCTCACCCTCTCGACCATGGTCGGAGCACAGGACGAAATCGATGGTCGCGATGTCTACCTCGCCAAATGCGCCGCCTGCCATCAGGGGACGGGCCTCGGCGTTGCCGGATCGTTTCCACCACTGGCCGGTAACGACAACGTTGGTGACACCGCCTATGTGAAGACGGTGATCATCGAGGGCAGGACGGGCCCATTGGAAGTTCTCGGACAACCCTATGACGGTGAGATGCCGGCATTTCCCGATCTCTCGGTTCCCGAGATCGATGCGCTCATCGAGTACATCCAGGGCGGGGTGTTCATCCCGGCGGAAACTGGTGGTCTCGAACCCGGTGACGCAGCAAGGGGCAAAAACCTCTTCAGCGGAGCCGACCGCTTGGAGAATGGTGCGCCGGCGTGTGCCTCCTGTCACACGGCCGCCGGGTTTCAAGCGCTGAACGGTCCCACGTGGGGACCCGACCTCACGGATATTGCCAATCGCTACGGAGGTGAGGACGCCGTCGCAGCTGCTCTGGTGAGCCCACCTTCCGCGACGATGCAACCCCTCTTCGATGACAGTCCGATAGCCGATCAGGAACGTGCCGACCTCGCCGCCTATTTCGCTTCCATTTCGAATGTGCAGGCCAGAGGAGCCCGGGTCGATGTGTTGATGTTGGGCGGCGCGCTCGGAGCCGTCGCCTTGTTCGCCTTGATGTTGTTAGCGCCGCGCAGCCGGCGGATGGGATTTGCACGCCAGTTGAGGAGCCAGCGATGACGACCGAATGGATAAGAGACGAAGAGGCTCCCGCCGAGCGGAAGTGGGAGGAGTTCTATCGCAATCGTTTCCAGCACGACAAGCGGGTGAGGACCACTCACGGTGTCAACTGCACGGGTTCATGCAGTTGGGAGGTCTTCGTCAAGGACGGAATCGTCACTTGGGAACTACAGGCAACCGACTATCCCCAACTCGAGGACGGCCTGCCGCCCTACGAGCCGCGCGGGTGTCAGCGGGGCATTAGCTTCTCGTGGTATCTCTATAGCCCGATCCGCGTGAAGTATCCCTACGGGCGCGGAGCGCTCATCGATCTCTACCGTCAGGCCAAGGCGATTCACGGCGACCCGGTCGACGCCTGGAAGTCGATCATGGACGACCCGGACAAGCGGAAACGCATCCAGACCGCCCGCGGCAAGGGCGGTTTCCGCCGGATGTCCTGGGATGAGGCACTCGAGATCGCCTCAGCCTCGGTGGTGCACACCACCAAGCAGCATGGTCCAGACCGGGTGATCGGGTTCTCACCCATTCCGGCAATGTCGCAGATCAGCTACGCGGCCGGCAGTCGATTCCTCAGTTTGCTGGGCGGCGTGGTCATGAGCTTCTACGACTGGTATTGCGACCTCCCGCCGGCCTCGCCCGAGATCTGGGGCGAGCAGACGGATGTGCACGAATCGGCCGACTGGTACAACTCGCGGTTTGTCGCAGTCATGGGCGCCAACCTCAACATGACCAGGACACCCGATTGCCACTTCATCTCTGAGGTACGGCACGCCGGGGCCAAGCTGACAGTCTTCAGTCCCGACTTCAGCCAGGTTGCCAAGTATGCCGACTGGTGGATTCCTTCGAATCC
>CBDTUP010000031.1:0-14066 GCA_965363685.1 uncultured bacterium
CCGGACCACGATCATCAACATGGTGGCAACGAAGAGGCCGGTGATGATTCCACCGCCGCTGTCAACCACCTTTGAAATTGTCTCTCCAGTGTCGGTGATAACCGTCGTCGTCGAAGTGGCGGTCGCCGACAACAGTGAGGCGATGATGGCAATGGGGATGATCCAGATCAGTCGGAAGAAGGTCGTGAATCGATCCAACGTCTCGGGATAGTCGACTTCGAGACGAGCTGCATACGAGTCCGCCTGTGTGGTCACGGGATGCCTCCTTGGTTGCCCGATGGTTCTCCGGCCCGTACAGAGTCGGTTCCTCCAAAGTATGTGTTGCTCCGGCTGAGGAATAGGGCCGAATGACCAGGGATTGCCTGCTCGCCTGGGATGACTAGGGGTTCTGCTCTTCTGCCAGGTACTGCCGGGTCTTGCGTTCCTCGATTTGGCGCCCATCAACCAAGTAGGCGAGGACATGGAATGCGAGCGCGAGACCCCAGATGCCGGTAATCCAGAGAGCCCAGTTGAAGCCACCTTCACCAACGCCAAGGTCGAGAACCCAGAAGAAACCGTTGACGATCAGGAAAACCCCCGCGTGCCACAAGAGACCGGAGAGGTATTTGGCCCTCCTGCGTGCGCGCTGCTCTGGAGATTGCGACGATACGTCGCCTCTCGGCCGAGGTACGTTCGACATCTGCGCTCTCCTTCTCTATGCCGGGGACAACCCCGTTCTCGGATGACCGGGCGTTGTGTCCTTCACCTTCGAATCGTGCGGGAACGCTGGGAATGGGACCAGAGGCATTAGTCACACCGATAGGCGAAAGGCCAGTATCAGCGTCGAATCGCCTTTGGCTGGAAGCCAGGGTCGCTGCCATCGGATCTCGCCGGGACGAGCGGTAGCCTTCCTCGTATGATTGACTCCTGGTCCAAACCCATCACCGTTGAAGAGATGTACGGCGAGTGGGACTACGAGGCGGCAGTTGAACTGCTTGAACGCAGCCTTCATCCCCGGTCGTCATCCTCGATCTTCGACACAGTGGATTCCCTCGGCGTTGGGGCCGAGGATGTGGTTCTCGATATCGGTGGACGTGACGGGCGACATGCCCTGCTGATGGCGGAGCGCTTTGGGTGCCGCGTCGTCTGTGTCGATCCTGCGCCCGCCAATATCGAGGCTGGGATCGAGGCGATTGCCGCCCACGACCACGGGCATCTCGTCGATGTCCGCTCTGGAGCAATGGAACAGATCCCGGCCGGTGCCGGCGAGTTCAATCTGGTCTTCTCCCGCGACATGATGAATCACGTTGCGGACCTCGACGGCGGCCTCGCTGAATGCAGGCGAGTGCTCGTGCCCGGCGGGCACGTGGTGGTGCATGCAGTGTTCGCCACGGAACACATGGAGCCTGGTGAGGCGGAAAGGCTCTACGCCGAAAGCGCGGTCGTGCCCGAACGGATGTCGTCGGCGGGATTTGAGGAGGCGGCCGAATCGACCGGATTCACTATCGAGAGCCTCGATGTGATCGGGTCCGAGTGGTACGAAGCTTCTCAAGAAAACGGACTTGCTCCCAACTACGCACTTCAGATCTCCCGACTCCGCCGGGCCAAGTCGGAACTCATCGAGGAAATCGGTGAGTTTGCGTACCGATCGATGTACGGAAACGCTCTGTGGGGCAACTACATCCTGATCGGCAAGCTCGAGACCCGCCTGTACGTGCTTGAACGATCCTCATAGATGAGGCGGGCTCGCGACCGTCATCCGACAGTCAAGAGGACCCGGCTTCTCCAACCGCAGAGTCCCAACGTGTTTCGCCATCGACCGACACCCCGATCGTGGCCGTGAAGATGGCCAGTTCGAGGAGTTCGCCGCCTCCGTCGATGTTCATATCAAAGACATCAGATCCCAGGAACGTGATTGTCACGATGCCATCTGGGAGAGCCTCCCGACCGGATACAACCGGGCCGAGTCTGATACCTCGGTCGGAATATTGTCCACTGAACCAGGCTCCGTTCGCCTGCCACAGGTCGCCTGCCGAGCTCTCTGCACTGAGGATGACGTCGTACCAGGCAGTTCCCGGTTCGGTGAACTGCCTCCCGTCGCCGGCGAGATGGAAGGTGATCGAGTGGGATCCGTTTGTCTCCATGCGGTGCGATACCTCCGTGATGTCACCTCCCGGAATCTCCTGACCTGGGGCGACCGTCTGCGATGTGTTGCTGTTCTCCTGGTCGCCGGTTTCGTCGGAGCCCATACTCACCGGCTCATACGCAACGGGCTCGGATGAGGTCGATGCTCGCCGCGTCGATGACGAGGTGCTGGTTTCCGGTCCGGTTGCGGCCGTAACCACCGATCCGTTCTCCTGCCCGGTCGGAGGCGGTGCCGGGTCTTCGCGATCTGCTACGAATAGGAAGAAGGCCGCGACCGACAGCACAAATGCCCCGGCAGTTGGCGCTCCGACCCGGCTCCACCTGGCCCACGATCGGGTTGCCCCGATGTCAGCACCGAGAGAGTGGGGAGCGGACAGGGCAGCCTGCTCCGGGTGAGGAATGCTCGCATCAGGTTCCTCGTCACCTTCGGACTGCTCGCTCTCCATCGAGATGGCCTCGGGTATCGGGTCCGTGACGTGCGCGGGTGGTGGCGGCGGGCTGAGGGTTGGCTGATCGACAATCGCCACGGAGGGTGCCATTTCAGAGGCGGGTGCGATCTTCTTCTTCGCCAAGTGGAGTTTCCCGTCGCGGATCGATACACCCGAAAACTGCATTCCGTTCGCTTTGAGATCGGCGTTGAAGTCATTCACCCAACTGTCTGCACTGCCTGCTGGAATCGGGATGTCAGAAGTGTCAACTACCAGCCGGCCATCCTGTACAGAGAGGCCGATGTCGATATTGATGACTCCGCCCAAACCTGTCAGCTTCAGAATTGTCGATCCATTGAGACCTTCTTTGAAGCTCAACTCCAAGGATGGGAAGTTCGGCAACCAGTCGAGATCGCCGGGTTCGAGATCAAGGGAGTCGCGCCTGCATCGAACAAAATCTCGCCACTCTGTCGGAATGCCCTTCGGCAAGCCGACAAGGGGTTTGCGACCGTCATCTGGCATCTGTTGCATCCCCCGATTGATTGTGTTTCGCCGTAGATATCGGCTTTCGAGACACTACCAACAACCTAGACCCGACGACGGACGAGATGGTTATCGTGCCGGTCGTGGCGAATTACGAGACGATTCTGAGTATCGCGGCGCCCATCGAGGCAGTGTTTGCCTTTGTAAGCGATTTCCGCAACGCGGCCAAGTGGGATCCACGGACCTACAACGCCAGGAAGACGACCGATGGGCCCATCGGGGTCGGCACCCGATTCGTGCTGACCGGTGGAATGCTGTCCGAGTCGTTGATCAACCGACTACGTCTGCCCGTGTCAGTCGCCGGTATGGCGCTGCCGTACGACGTAGTCGAGTTCGACCCACCAAACGAGTTTGTCCTGGCTGGAGAGTCACCCATCCTGCGTTGGCGTGATCGTCTCGCATTCTCGGAAGAGGGAGCAGGTACGCGGCTGCACTACTTCGCGGAACTCCAGTTCAGGGGTCCGCTGGTGGTAGCGGAACCACTGCTCCGGATGATGTTCAGACGCATCGGGGACGATGCCACCCGTGAACTGGCGGCCACGGTCATCGACGGAGTATGACCCTGCGTTAGCTCGTCGATCGGGGGGGCAGCACCACTCCGAAACCGTGCCGGGCGAGGTGCATGATTACGTAGCGGGGTTTGACCAGATCGGCCACCCGCTCTTCGCACAGCGTCTCCAGCGCAGCCAGTTCCTCTGAATACACCTGAGACCCCTGTCGGCGCGCCAGGCTCAGAAGGCGTGTGTTCCGCCACACCTTGCTCCGGCCTTCCTTCAGGAACTTCCGTGTTCCTGCACGATTGAAGGGCGACATGAGAGCGTCAACGAAGGTGCGGTCGCCGGGTTCTTCGATGCGAGCGATCCGCTTGTCTTCCTCTGGCACGCGCTTGACCAGAATCGAATCGACATGGGCATGGTCGGCCGCTCTTCTGGCCATGACTTCCTCGTCGTCGAATTCCTCGTCCGCGATCACAGCGAGAAGCGCCTGTGGAAGGTCGTAGTTTATATGGGCATTGATGCCGAGCAATGCATGCCGGACAGGCGGAATGGCCGGGTCTTTGGCGGCCTCGAAGGCGACCGCCCACGGTCCGGGGGTCCCCTGCCCGCTTTCCCAGGCTGAGAATGCCGTCATGTAGAGACCGGCGAAGGCTAGGCCCCATCGCTCCGCCCATTGTGGGTCCTCGAACTTGCCTTCGGCGGCGTCCTTCATCACTGCCTTGGTGGAGCGGAGGTATGCCCCGTGGAAGTGCTGGCGCTCGTCGTTCTCTGCAATGAGCCTCTCGGACGTCTCTTCCATGAGAGCGATGAGTGAGTCGTGTGCGGCCATTGGATCAGTAAAGCAGTCCCGCAGAGCACTTCACCCCACAATCCCCTAACCTCCCGGCTGTGGGATCTGAGGGAGGAATCGCCGGCACTACCGCGCATATGCGCCAGTTACTCACCGTGGCGGGCGTCCTCGTCACGATCATCGGCTTGCCTTTGTATCTGGTTCCGCAGAACAGCGAGGAGTACTTCTCGTGGTCGGTGAGCCCTGATTTGTCGGCCGTGTTCCTAGGCGGTGCCTACCTGGCTGCCGCTGTGATCGAGTTCAGTGCGGCTCGAGAGCGAAATTGGGCAAATGCCAGGATTGCCGTTCCGGCCGTGTTGGTGTTTACGACGCTGACGCTGCTCGTCACCCTCGGCAACATAGATCAGTATCACTTCAATGCTCCGGAGTTGGTCCAGAGTGTCGGCACCTGGGCGTGGCTGGTCGTCTACGTGGTGGTTCCACCGATCATGGCACTGGTCCTGATTGTGCAACTCGTCCGTGGAGGCGGCAGTCCGGCGCGAGTGCTGGTTTTACCGAGGAGTCTTCGGTCGGTCCTCGCGGCAGGAGGAGCAGCTTTGATCACCGGTGGAATCATCCTGCTGGTGGACCCCAGCGCCTCATCATGGATCTGGTCCTGGCCGATCAATGCCCTTACGGCGCGGGCTTTTGGCGCCTGGCTCGTCGGTTTCGGCATCGCCATGATTCACCTCGCCTGGGAAGCTGACTGGAAACGGGTACGGCCGGCAACCCTTGGTGCGGGAGCGCTCGGCGCACTTCAGCTCATTGCAGTGTTGCGCTATTCGGGGGATCTCGAGTGGGGCACCCCGCAGGCTTGGGTCTATGTTGCGGTTCTCATCAGCTTCGTGGTGCTTGGAGTCTGGGGCCGGCGCGCCGCGAAAGCCGGCCGGTAGCGCAAACCGAGACCACCCAGAGCGACCGGGCCACCAAAGGTCTCGCTTCTCATCTTCGGCATCGACCAAGTGAGTCCGGGGATGTGCCCGGCGGGTAGCTAGTCCCGGGTCGCGTAGTCGATGGTTGCGAAGGGCCATTCTGTCGTCAGCCAGTCGGACAGTGATTGCCACACCGCTCGATCCATCTCGGCTCTACTCGCTCGAACCCACGACCTGACAGACGCATCCTGGGTTGAAGAGGGATAGATGTATACACAGCCGATGATCTCATCCCCGTTGAGGATCGAGTAAGTGAAGCCGGTCCGGTTCTTGAAATCTGCGGCGTGGCCCACGAGATCGGCCAGGTTTTCTTCGATGGTCATCGGGTGCGGCCACCCCCAATCTTCAAAGCCCGGCGTTGCTTTGATGTGATCCGAACTCGTAGTCCAGGCGTCGTAGTCCCGCTCGTTGTGGTGAGCGCCGAGCGGCTCGAGGTAGAAGCCGGGCCCGATGAACTGAGTTGGGACGTTGAAGTCGGGCGGTACAAAGGGGTCGGCCATGCAGCCATCCTATTCGGGCCGCAATGGCGTGGATCGGCACGCCGCCCCTGAGTACTTACGGAGGGCGGGCCTTGTGGCTTTGCACTATCTTGATGAGCACCTGGGGTTCACGGTTCTTGGTGATGATTCGCCTCGAGCCGACCGCACGAGGGAAGGTCATGAGCGTTCTCGACAACATCGTCCAAGCGTCGAACCTTCTGACCCACAGGTGGGTGCAGGAGTTCGCACATGAGGGAAACCACCTCGTCAGCGGCGTTGGATCCTGGATGCTGTTCACATCTCTGCTGGGAGTTTCGTCTGATGAAGCACGGACCGAACTCGAGGCTGCGATGTCGATTGCGCGGAGCGAGGCGATATCGTCGGTTGACGCGCAGCTGGAACACGTCAGTTCACTGGATGGCGTAAGTTGCGCGATTGGGTTCTGGGTCCATGAGGAGGTGCCGGTCCGCGCTGGTGTTTGTGAGGGCATCGGCCGTCTATCGATTGCATCGCTGCCGATTGATCAAGCTGAGCTCGACAGTTGGGTGCGAAATGCAACGGGTGGACTGGTCGAGACCTTCCCGGTCAATATCGGAGAGGGAGCAATGTTTGCGTTGGCCACGGCACTTGCCGCTCAGGCCGACTGGCTGACACCGTTCGAGGCTGGTTTTACGCGGTGGCGAGGCGATGGTGAAGCGCATGGATGGCTTGTCAGGGAGGACTCCGATGCACACTCGGCTTCTCTACTGAGCAGAGGATCCCTGACGGTCAGCCGCGTGATATGCCACACCACCGCCGGTTTTGAGGTGCACCTAGTAGCCGGCTCGAGTGGCGACACGCCAGGTGCAGTGCTTGGCTTGGCAGTCGACGGGTTGAGCGGCGCTGCTGAGACCGTGTCGGGGTCCGAGCTCCGGATGGGTGACGCCGGCGGAGCTCTGATGGTCGAGGAAGCACTCGTTGAGCCAAACACGCGACTGATTGTGTCCTTGCCGGCTTTCGAGATTCAATCAATTCACGACTTGCTGGCGTGCCCCAACCTGTTCGGGTTGGTAGCGGCGACAGATCGGACCGCCGGTCACTTCCCGGGTCTGTCGGAAGTACCCCTGGTCGTGAAGAGCGCGAGTCAGTCAGTCATGGCGGGGTTCTCTGCCGGCGGTTTTCGAGCGGCAGCGGTAACGGGGGTAGGTCTGGCTCTCGGGGAGTCGCGCGCGGAGAGGAAGATCGTTGTTCAAGTGGTCTTTGATCGACCTTTCGGGTTTCTCGTTGTCGACCCTTCCAGCGGACTTGCGCTCTTCGCCGGCTGGGTAGATCAACCGGTGCAGCGCGTACAGGAAATGGACTTCGAGGAACCGCGGATCTGGGGGATGGCGTAGTTGGCCTAGCCGGCAGCAATCAGAAACAAGAAACCCGCCCCGTGGGGCGGATTCCGGTGGTGGTCAGGGGCGGGATCGATCCGCCGACCTCTGGTTTTTCAGACCAGCGCTCTACCAACTGAGCTACCTGACCACGAAGCCCTGACGAATCAGGGCTTCTGGCGGGGACGACGAGATTTGAACTCGCGACCTCCGGCTTGACAGGCCGGCGTGAACTCCAGACTTCACCACGCCCCCGTGGCGTGAACCCGGCCTTGCCGGGCAACGTCAGGAGGACAGAATAGCGCCCATCCCCACCCCAATGCCAAAGCGACCTTCTCGCTTCTTGCGTCGCTGAGCATCGCTATTCGCACCTGACGTACGCAAGAAGGGGGAGGGGAGGGTCAACTGTGTTGAATTGCCACCTTGCCGCGCTGATGGCCGCTGTCCAGGCGGGCCAGGGCCTCTGGCAGTTCTTCGAACGCGTACACCGAATCGACGACCACCGGGACCGCACCAGATTCGATCAACGTTGTGACCTGTGCGAACTCGGCATGGTCGAACATCGTTGAACCGATTATCTCCAACTGCTTGAAGAACAGGTAGGGGACCGAGATTTCGACCTTGGGGCCGCTGGTCGATCCGCAGATGGCCAGTCGGCCCCCGGAGTCGAGGCTCCGGACCGATTGAGCCCACGTCGCCGGGCCGACGTTCTCGATGACTACATCGGCCCCGCGGCCGATCGTCTTCTTGAGATCCCTGGCGAATTCGGTCGCAGAATCGAAGCCGCCCTTTGCGCCCATCTCCAGAGATCTGGCGATCTTGTCGGCGCTCCGTGATGTCACATAGACGTCTGCACCCATGGCCTGACCGATCAGTTGGGCTGCCGAGGAGACCCCACCACCGATGCCGACTACCAGGAGAACATCACCGGCCTGCAGGTCGGCCCGGCGCAGCATTCGCATAGCCGTTCCGTAGGCGAGGCCGTAGGAGCCGGCCTCGACGACCGAGATCCCTTCGGGGCTTGCCACGACGTTGCGTGCCGGCAGCACAGAGAACTCGGCGAGTGTTCCACTCGAGTGCTCACCCAGGATCCCGTACGACTTGCAGTACGGAGTATCACCGGCCAGACAAGCGGCGCATTGGCCGCACGACACCGAGGGGTTGATCGTCACGAGATCGCCCACCGATGCGGTGGTGACGCCTTCGCCGATTGCGTCCACCTTGCCGGTTCCATCGGCTCCGGCGATGTGTGGGAAGTGGTGTGGTGCCGGCATCCCGCGAGACACCCATAAGTCCAGGTGGTTGAGAGCTGAAACCTCCATCTTGACCCGCACCTGGCCTGGACCGGGTTCAGGTGTGTCGACGTCTTGCAGTGTGAACGACTCAGGGCCGTTCGTTTCGTTGAGTACCCATGCGCGCATGCAAGTGAGGCTACCGCTCTTTTCCTCCGCGCTCGGGCAGGAGTTCGAGGAATCCACTGAAGAAGCCCGGCAGTGCGATCGTCCGGAAGCGCTCGAAGTCCGGCACGAGGATGATGAGGATCGTGAGCGGACGAAGCGCCGTACTGCTCCTATACGCCATCATCAGAAGAGATGACAGCAGGATTCGCTATCGCCTACCGGTGGCCCGCATGACGGCCCCGGGGTACGGTGTGGACGTGAATCGATCAGTCCAAGGCGTCCACCTATGAGTCATGTCACCCGTGTACAGGTGCGGTTCTATGAACTCGATCCCTACGACCATGTCAACCACGCCGTCTACTTCTCGTACTTTGAGACCGCTCGCATAGAGGCCTTGTCATCCGTGGGCTACAACCTGACGAGGCTCAAGGAAGAAGGGTTTCACCTCGTCGTGAGCGAGGTGCGAGCGCGATTTCACCGACCGGCCGTGTACGGAGAGACGCTCGAGATCACCAGCACTCTCATCGACTCGAAACGGGTCACGTCCCGATGGGAGCAGACCGCCCATTCGAATGGTGAATTGGTTGCCTCTCTCGAACTCACCGGCGCGATCACAGACCAGGAAGGTCGTCCCCGTCGAGCGCCGCTGGGATTCCAGCAGGCGATTGACCCCCTACAGGCCGAGGGCAGTCACCCCGACTGATCGGGTCCGCTAGAGCACCACTACCCGGGAGATCCTGAGGCCGACTGCAGAGCCGATGGGCGGTGCATCTCTAGAAACCTCTACATCGAGAGTCGGCCCCCTGTCCACCCTCACCTGCAGCAGGTAGTGGCCACCACGGAAGGTCTTGCCGATCACTGTTCCGCGCACAGTCCCAGCTGGATCTACGTGGATCTCATCGGGTGGAACTACCACCGTGTGATTTCCGGGAGCTGCGCGCCCAACATCAAACCATCCCCACGAGGTCGTAGCGGTGCCGGCTCCGATTTCGACGTCGAACACGTTGCGGAATCCAAGAAAACGGGCCGTCCACTCATCAACCGGATGGCGGTAGACCTCCTCGGGGGTGCCTTGTTGAGCAACCCTGCCCTCCCGCATTATCAGCAGATCGTCCGCGATCGTGAAAGCTTCCTCCTGATCGTGGGTCACATAGATAGTGGTGATGGCGTGATCCACGAGGATGCCCCGGAGCTCTGCGATCAGGCGGTCACGAAGAGCGCGGTCCAGCGAGCCGAGCGGTTCGTCGAGCATCAGCAGTCGCGGCGCGGGCGCCAGTGCCCGCGCCAGCGCAACGCGCTGTTGCTCCCCTCCGGACAGGCCCGTGATGCGCCTGTCCTCGTAGCCACTCATTCCCACCCACTCGAGCACTTCAGCGATGCGTTCCCGGGATTCATCTCGGGAGGCTCCTCGCATCTTCAAACCGAAGGCGACGTTGGCTCCGATCGATCGATGGGGGAACAGGGCGTAGTCCTGGAACATCAAGCCGAAGCCACGATTCTCCACCGGCACACCGGATAGATCAGTCGCATCCCATGTCAATCTGCCGGCAGTCGGTCGCTGCAAACCGGCGATCGTGCGCAGAAGCGTGGTCTTGCCGGATCCGCTCGGCCCCAGCACGGCCAGGACGGCGCCATCAGCGACGTTGGCCGAAACGTCGCTGAGGATCGTGGCGCCGGCGATCTCAACTCGAAGTTGATCCACAGTCAGCACCTCAGAACTCTCCCGTCTCGCCGACGCGGAACCGTTCGATCGTCATGATGGAGATGGCCGTCAGCACCATGAGGATCGTGCTCAATGCCATCGCCCGTCCGAAGTTGAGTTCACCCGGCCGCCCCAGCAGGCGGAAGATGGCAATCGGAAGAGTGGGCCGGTCGGGTCGCACGAGGAAGGCCGTTGCGCCGAACTCACCGAGGGAGATGGCAAAGGCGAAACCGGCCGCCACCAGACCTGCCCTGGTGATGAGCGGCAGATCGACTTCCCGCCAGGCCCTGAGGGAAGTTGCACCCAGGACCCGCGCCGCTTCGCGCAGTCTGGAACGAACCGCCCGCATGACCGGAACGATCGTTCGCACCACGAACGGAATAGCGATCAATGAGTGGGCCAGCGGAATCAGGAAGGGAGATGTCCGGATATCGATTGGAGCGTCGAAAGCAACTAGGAATCCAAATCCGATAGTCACGGCGGAGGTCCCGAGGGGCAACATCAGAAGCAGATCGAATCCGCGCGCAACCGG
Organism: uncultured bacterium; assembly: GCA_965363685.1. GTDB lineage: Bacteria > Actinomycetota > Acidimicrobiia > Spongiisociales > JAHEDJ01 > JAHEDJ01. Next base: position 10,822 of record CBDTUP010000031.1, read on the forward strand.
GCCGCGCCGGTAGGCGACCACCGATGCGGCCAGGACTCCAACGAGCAGTGCGATCGCCATCGTTATCAGCGCGAACCCGAGCGAGTTGCCGATCGCCTCGGTTGCCGGCACGAAGAGCGAGGAGTCGCTCTGGCCGAGGGATCGATAGCCGGACAGGGTCCAATCGCCGGTGAATCGAAGTGATCGCTCCACGAGTAGCACGAGAGGTGCGCCCAGTAGTAGGGCTGTGGATGTCAGAATCGCCGTCACCGTGGTCCACTCCCGGTAACCATGTGGACGCCGTGCTGTCGTTGCGGCCGGTGCCAGGGTCTGCTCTATCGCTCTCCTCTCCTGATAACGCGAGTAGGCCAGGAGGATGAGAGAGACAGCCACGAGTTGAAGCAGCGAGAGCGCAGCCGCAACCGGCAAGTTGAGGAAGCTGACAGTCTGGCGCCAGATCTCTATCTCGATCGTCCTGTACTGGAGATTTCCGAGCACGAGGATCACGCCGAACGAAGTGAACGTGAACAGGAAGATTATCGATGCGGCAGCCGCGATCGCCGGGCGCAGCAGCGGGAGGGTTACCGTCCAGAACGTCTTCCAGCGGCCTGCGCCGAGCATTCGCGCCGCCTCCTCCAGGCGTGGATCCAGGTGAGACCACAGACCTCCAACGGTCCGGACCACCACCGCGTAGTTGTAGAAGACATGGGCAAGCAGGATCGCCCAGATCGATGATGAGAGATCGAATCCCAGGGCACCGTTGGGTCCGAGCAGTGCCAGGAAGGCCGAACCAACGACGAGCGATGGCATCACGAACGGAATCGTTATGGCGGCTCGCAAGAGCGTCCGACCGGGGAACTCGTAGCGAGCGAAGACGTATGCCGCCGGCAAGGCAACAACCAGCGTGAGAATCGTCGAAGCAAACGCCTGCCAGAGAGTGAACCAGGCGACGCCCCTCAGCGATGGCCTGCTGAAGATGTCACCGAAGGCGGCTAGGACTCCTGCATCACCTGAGAATCCGGTTGCCAGGATGTTGACCAATGGATAGATGAAGAAGATCAGCAAGAACGCCAGAGGTACCCCAACCGCCAGCCATCGAGCGATGCGCACTCCTGCGTGGCCGTCGCTGCCGACGAGACTCACGGCAGCATCACTGCGTCCCACTCCTCAATCCAGCGCTCGCGGTTGGTGTCGATAATCTCAGGATCGAGGGAGGCCGGGGACGCCGGAACAGCCGCGTGCTCAACGAAGACGGCCGGAAGAGTCGCTTCCCGGTTGGCCGGGAATACAAACATGTTGAGTGGAATGTCTTCCTGGAACTCGATGTCCAGCATGAAGTCGATGAACTCCTCAGCCCAGACCGCGTTTGGCGCTCCGGTGATGACTCCGGCGAACTCGATCTGCCGAAAGCATCCGGCCTCGACAACGCCGGTGGGAGCCTCATCCAATGCTGTCTCGGAGAAGAAGACTTCAGCCGGCGGAGATGATGCGTACGACACGACCAGCGGAAGGTCACCGCCGCCGTACCCCCCGGAGAAGCGCACTTCGTACGCGTCGCTCCACCCGGCGGTCACGACCACGTCGTTGTCGCGAAGGTCGGACCAGTAGTCCTTCCACGTGTAGTCGCCCTGTTCACCAAACTCGGCGATGGTCGCCAGCAGGAACGCCAACCCCGGGGAGGACGTCGCCGGATTCTCGACCACCAACTGGCCGCGGAACCGCTCCTCGACGAGCTCCTGTAAGGACTGCGGTACCTCGTCGGGTCCGTACACCTCCCGGTCGTAGTTGATGCAGACATCACCGAAGTCGATTGGAGTGACACGGTGCTCGGAATCGAGCTGCAGGTCGGCGGGAACGTTGGCGAGCAGCGGTGACTCGTAGGGCTGGAATATGTCCTCATCGAGTGCCCGAGATAAGAACGTGTTGTCGATACCGAAGATCACGTCGCCCAGCGGGTTGTCCTTGGTCAGGATTGCCTGGTTGACCATTGCGCCGGCGTCGTCGGAGCGCAGAATCTCAACGGTCACCCCGTGTTCGGCTTCGAACTGCTCGATGATGCCGTCGGACACGGCGAACGATTGGTGGGTGATCAGCGTCAGAGTATTGGAAACGGTCCCTTCGTCTGCCGGATCGGCGTTGGATCCGCTGCAGGCACCGAGCACCAGAGACATGACCAGCAACAGTCGAATAGTGGGCATCGGGGTTCTCCTCGGTGCGCAGTGGCGTGACTCGCGAAGAGACCCGGCTATCGGGTTGATGATGTGTGGCATTCCACTCGCTTCCTCCGCTGGCATTACCCAGTTCAGGTTCCACGGGTCGGTAGCGCTCGCCTTTTTGGCGGGGCTTCCCTCTCAGTCGGCTGTGCCCGACTCCCCGGGGTGGTGTATTTGATCTAAGGGTACCTGCTGATGGAGCGCGAGGCGAAGAGCATTTGGCAATTGGCGATGAACGGTCACACTCCCCTCGACCGCCGATCTGCCGATCGGAGCTCACTCCTCCCTTCGGAGGGAGAGACCACGACCCCGTGCCGCCGGCAGGCCTACTTGTCGGCCTTGACCGCCAGGACGGGGCAATCGGCGTCGAGGAGGATCTCCTGAGCGTTCGAGCCGAGGAGGAACTTGCCGGTTGCCGTACGGCGGCGTAGACCGATGACGATCAGGTCGGCATTCTCTTCCTTGGCGGTGCGACTCAGATCTTCGGCCGGTGATAGCCCGCGCACGTACTCGTGCATGACATGCTCGACACCCTGTTCGGTGAGTTTGGTATCGACCGCTTCTAGCTCCTGCCTGTAGGCGAGCACCTCGGTCTCATCCTCACGGCGGCCGCCGTACATGGAGTGCACGACGATCAGTTGCGCGCCGCGTAGTTTCGCTTCATCGATGGCTTTGTTCAGTGCAGCTTCACCCTCGGGTGATCTGATGAAGCCGACGACGATCTTCTGCATGTTTGGTGTCTCCTCTTCGTCCTGCACAATCTAACTGGTCGATGGGCCGGAACCTCGCCGGAATCAATTCATAGCCATCTGGATCAACCCGGCGTCATGAGCAGCGTCGGCGACACCGGCCACGATCCTTGCGTAATCCCAACCCTCGAGATCGACTACCAATACAGGATCTTGTCTGGACACAGCCCAGAAGTGCCGGTTCGGTTTGCGTCCATACGATCCGAAACGAGCAAGGCCCGGGATGTAGGCTCCCGGGGCGCGGACGATCGGGCCGTGGGGTACCTCGGAGCGCGGCGTGGCTACCGCCGACTTGATTGCCTCC
>CBDTUP010000032.1:0-14027 GCA_965363685.1 uncultured bacterium
CTGCACCCTGGGCGAGCGCGCCACCGACCGCGCCACCGATCCCGCCAACGAGCGCACCCGGGATTCCGGCGAGCCCGCCACCGAGCCCGGCGCCGCCGGCGGCACCAACGAGCGGCCCGCCGATGCTGGCCCCGCCCATCATCCAATTCGAGAGGAGCCCGCCGCCGGGATAGTTGAACACTTCCTTGCCCGATACGGGGTCGGTCGTAATGAACCCCGAACGTCGGCCACCCTCCACGACCTGCTGGAACCGGCGGAGCGACTCCGGGTGCTCATATCCGATCTTCGCCCACCGGCTGAGGATCTCCACCCACGCCTCCCCGAACGGGAACACGTTTCGCATAATGTCCATGAAGTTTGAGCGTTTCTGCAAGTCGTAGAGGAGTTCACGGGTCGTGTCGAGAGCGAACGTCTTGGCGACGAGATCGATGTCCTCCGCCGACGTGATCCCCACCTTGGGGGCCTTCCCCGCTGCGGACTCTGACATCCGGGCGATCGTGGCCGTGTCGAGCCCCGCCTCTTTCGCCGCCGCGATGAGCTGCTTCCGGGTAGCGTCATCGGCGAACGCGACGAGTTCCTCAACACGCTTCCAGTACGTTTGCCGGAACACGGGGCTCCTCGAGAGCACATTCTCCGGCTTCGACGCGAGCGCCTTGAATAGCGTTTGCACCATCCGGTCGGCCGCTTTGGGAAGGTTCTGGCTGGCTTTCGTCTGGTCGTGCATCTTGATCGCCGACGGGCTCCACTCGTCAAAGTAGTTTGCGGCGAGATCCTTCGCATAGGACGCGTAGCCGGTGTCGCCCATGGCGTTGAGGTTGATCGTTTTCCCCTCCGCGGTGACGTACTTCCCGAGAGCGATCGACTTGATGAGGTCAGTGTTGCCGTCGGCGTCGAGCGTGTACCACGCCCGGCCGCGCTCGTCATATCCGTAGGAGATCTTCCCGCCCGTCTTTTCGTGGATACGAGCCCGGATTCCTTCGATGTAGCGGTCGGATGCGTCCCTCGCATCGTCGTAGCCCCACTTGCGGGCCACGGCGTCGTCCACCAACACCCGCTTTCCCTCGGTGTCGGCGAGTGCCTCCCGAGCCTTTGGGTTCTTCCAGAACCACTCCTTTGCGTCCTCGAGGTTCGCTGCGACCCGCCGCGCCGTTTCGTCGCTGGCGAGCTGCCCGATCTCGGTGGCCCACGCGCTCGTCCACCCGGAGGGGGCGGTCCCGTCGGCGTTCTTACGGACGAGGTTGTAGGCCACCTCCCCGACGTTCTCGAGGTTCGGGGAGCGCCCGGGCATACCGCCCCAGTTGTTCGTGAGCGCCTCCTTCGCCTGCTTCGACGCTGCGATCGTGTTGAACTCCACCACGTCATCGACGGTACGGGCAACGACGCCGGTGAGCCCACGCTCTTTGACGCTGAGGAACGGCACCGTATCGAGCGCCTTCGCGGAGCCCTTCAATACGTCCTGGATGCTGCCCTCGAGCGACGGGTCGGCGATCGCCCACGAGATCCACGCGGCGGGATGGTTGAACACCGAGTCGTAGCCGCTTGCCGCCATACGGAGCTGGTTATCGGCCTGGACCCGGAGCGGGAACGCCACCCGGAGCAACACGAGCGGCTTCCAAATCTTCTGCATATAGGCGTCCATGAGCTGCGGGACGGCCCGGAGCTCCATGCCGTCGTTCGCAACGAGCCACGAGATCTTCGACACGGCTCGCCGCACCTCTCGGGCGTCGGGGAGCGCAATGCCACGGCTGAGGTACTCGGCGTAGATCTGCGCCGACGGGAGGGGGATCATCTCGCCCTTCGCGTTGAACGTGTACTTGCCGCCCGGCACAGGCATATCGCCGGCGTCACCGACGGCGTAGGCTCGAGCGGCATTGATGTCGTCAAACGCCATCTTCATGCTCTGACGGAGCTTGTCAACGAGGATGTTCTTGGGGTTCTCGTCCATCTGGTAGACGATCCTCGAAGTCGGCCCGTGGTCCTCGAACACGCCCCGGAGCACATCGTCGTCAAGGCCGAAGGCTTCACCCGTCAACCCGTGCTCACTCTCGCCGGCGAGATCCATGAAGTACTCGTACTGCTCGATCTCCTCGTCGGTGTACCCGCTCCGCCGTGAAAACTCCTTCCAGTCACCCTCATCGATGTAGGTCTCGTCAAAGAATCGATTGAAGTCCTCGACGGAATCGAACCCGCGCTCCTGGGCTTCGGCGGCGCTCGTCGGCGCGGGCTTCTCTGCCCCCCGGACTATCTCGTGAATCTCCCGGTACTCGTCGGCGAACTCATCGAACGTGAACGTCCTGCCACCGACGATGATTACCTCGTCATCGAGGGTGGTCTCGATACCGCGGCGAGTGACCGCCTTGCGCCGTTCGGCCGGGACCTTCGAGGCGAGTTGCTGCGCCCGCCGTGCCCCGTACCCCTCGACGGCTTCCTTGCCGCCGGCGGCGACAGCCTTCGGGACCACATTACGAACAATCCGATCGGTGAACGTGTCGGCGACATCCTTGAACATCAGCTCGTAGAAGTCGGCGGCCACGAGGTCGCCGTTCACGGCGTCGTGCCATCGGCTGAGATAGTCGGCCCGCTCGTCGTAGGTGAACTTCGCTTCCTGCATCCAGTCATCGAGAGTCTTCGCGCCACCGTCGGGGTCCATGAACGAGATTTGCTTGCCCGGCATATCGGCGAATAGCCGGCCGAACCGCGTGCCGTCAACACCCTGCGCGAACGTGGCCTTGAACCCGAGTGCCTTCCCAAGCTCCGGTGACATTCCCCTGCCGATGGTTTCCCCGAACCGGCCCTTTTCGGCCATCCCGCCGAGCTTTCCGCCGATCTGCCCGCCGAGCGAACGCGCCGATCCCTCTGCGCCGAGCCCGAATAGCTCTCCGCCGCGACCAACAAGGCTTGTGGCGACCGGGGAGCGGGGCATTGCTGCCTGCACCTCAGCCATCGAGACACCCATCTCGCCTTTGAGGATCGAACTGATCTCCGCCCGCGACCCTGCCTTTTGGAGGGCGTCGATGAGCTTCGATGGGGGCTGGCCCCTCCCGCTGTTGGCAAACACGCGGGCGAGTACGATCGGGTCGTTGTGGTGCTTCCAGAGCGCGTCGAGGAGGAGCCCGCCCTCGAGCCGGTTATCGAGGAAGTCGATGAGAAGCGGCTTGAACACCGACGGCCGCATGGCGCCGTCGGGTGAGACCCCCGCCATCACCTTCATGTTCTGGCGCACCGTAGAGAGCCCCGGGACGCGGCCACTGGACCCTATTGGGGTGAGGAACTTCGGGATTCTCATTCCGACGAGGAGCTTCGAGGTCGGGTCGAGTGCGATCTGAGAAGCGGCGTCGATCGCCCCGGACATCACGTTGTATGGGAGCGACCCCGGCTCGAGCGTGAGGACGCCGGCGGCGAGCCTCCCCGGAGAGACCGGCATTCCACGGAACTTGATGCGCTCAGAGTCCTCGATGTACTCCGTCCACACGGGCCGGCCGTAGTCGGCCTGGGTCCGCACGATCGCCTCCTCCTCGTCCATCCCCATGCCGGTGAGGGTTTTCACCCGCTCATCTTCGGGGGTGGCGAGGGTGGCGCCGGGGAGGAACCCTGAGCCGAGATTGACATTGGTGGACGACGGGAGCGGCGTGAGGTTCCCGATCGGGTCCTTCGTGAACTCGCCGAGAGCGCGGACTCCCGCCGACGCTCCGGCCTGGCTGTACGCCGTACCGAGATCCATCCCCTGCGCGGTGCCGACCAACGTGCGGAGCGGGCGGGATACGAGTTCCTCGTAGAACGACTGTGCGATCGTCCCTGCGATCCGTGCCGTGCCCTTCATCGCGGTATACGCGAGATCCCAAAGGCTCTGGTCCTTCTCCCACGACCGCATCGCGAGCTGCTCGAGCATCGGGTCGTTCGCGGGGATACCGGCGAGAGCGAGCCCGCCGATCACTTCGGTATCAACCGTCGGAATCCTCTCGGCGATCGCCGAAGCGTTCCGCGCAATGGCGGGGTTGACCTGCGACTGTGCCGCCTGCATTTGACGATCGCGCCGGCGCGCTTCTTCGAGGAGCGTCTGCTCCCTCGCCGGCCCATCGAACCACACCATCGGTTATTCCTTCAAGAGTCGGAGAATCGCGTTGGACGGATACACCTTGTAGATCGCACGGAGAAAGTCATCGAGAGTATCCGTGGGGATGACCCGGTTCCCGCCGTTGCCTCCCGGCCCGAACGGTATGCCCTCCTGGATCGGCTCCCCTGGCCGTTCTGTGGGACGGAACGCTGACGGGCCAAACATGGGGGCCGGCCGACCGCCGGGGGCAGGCGTCGAAGGAGCACCGGCGGTCGGCGCGGGACCTTGCATTGGTGCTGCGCCCATCTGGTTTTGGAGCTGCGCGGCCTCACCGTGGCGCGACGCCGGGATGTCAACAACCGGCTGTGCTTCGGTGCCGGAGGCCGTCTTGCGTTTGCGTGGCATCGGCCCTCCTTACAGTGTTTCGACGGTTTGGGCTCCGCCTTCTGCTCCGCCGGCCATCTCGAGCCGGCTCAATACGGTCTGCACGCCCGGTGGGGCGCCGCCGCCGCCGAACATCTGCGCCATCGGGTCGGGGGCACCCTGACCCAACATCGCTTGCTGTTCGGGCGACATCTGTGGCTCCTCCGCGGTGTAGAACTTGTCGAAGATCTCATTGAAGTTGTCGGGGTCCTTGGCGATCTCGATGAGCGCCATCCGTGCCTTCTTGACTTCCGGGTTCGGCTGCATTGGGTTCTCGGGCTGCGACGCGGCTGCCTCGATGATCCGGTACAGCGCCTTCTCCGCCTTCTCCTTGCGGATGCGCCTCTGCACGACCGTTACCTCGTCCATGCCGTCGATGTTCTCTTGGAACGTCTGCGTATCGAGCACCTCGGCGGCGAGGAGCTGCAAGCCCGTCACCATCTTTGAGGGTTCGTCCCATCCGGCCATGACGCCGTAGATCCGCTTCGAGCGCCACCGGCCGTTGATCGCCGTCGCCGGGTCGTAGTACTCGGTCCACGACTTCTCATCGATTTCGCCAAGGATCGGTTTCGACATCCCGCCGTAACACACCTCGTCCCACTCGAGGCGAATCGTGTCGATGTCCTCACACGCGTACCGGGTGGTGAGCTGGTACTCGCGCACCTCGTTCGACATCGAGATCCCGAGGTTCTCGATCCCGCGGCCGGTCGCGTAGTCGATGGGGGATTCGCCGTCGTCCTGCATCGCGTAGCCGGCACCGATGCGGAGCTGGCGCTCCACCCGGTCGATCTGTTGAAAGAGCTGATACGGGAGGTTGTTCTGCGGGCGGTTCACGTCGGAGCCGGGGGCGAGGATGTTCACTTCACCGCGGCCCTTCTTGTACTCGCCCGACATCACTTCGCCACGCACATTCGTTTCTACGAACACGCCATCCTCCATCGCGACGACACCGAGAATCGTCATCTTCACCATCGCGACCATGAGGCCGATGAGGTGGTCGTAGTGGCCGGTGAGTTCATCGAACGTGAAGCGGCGGGGCACCACAAATGGGACGTTGCGGCTCAACGGGTTCGGGATGAAGTCCACGACGATCTCGCGTTCCGGGACCGCCATGTAGGTGCCGGTGCGGTCCATGTACTCGGCTACCTCGAGGTTCCCTTCCGACATTCCACTTCCGCCGGATTCCCACATCCCGCCGTCGCCGATCACCGCGACCCGGTTGCCATGCCAATTCGTCGTATATGGCCGTTCTGTGGGTTTTTGGAGGATTCGGTCCCGGAACCGCGGGTACATCCGCGCGAGATCCTCTGCCGGCACCTGACGGATCACGGCCAACTCCTGCGGCCGTTGCGTCGGGCCCCAATAGCCGGGGTAGCAATCGAACGGGTCCCGCATCTCGGCGATCGGGTACGGATACCCTTCGGGCGAGAGGTAGTCACGGATCGTGAACACCGCGAAGCCATAGCCAAGAAGCCACCGGGAGAGCTGTGGGAGTTGCAGCTCGAGGCGCTGCTCCTGGTCGTAGCCCTCGATGATGCGCTCCCGGAGTTCTGCGTTCTCCCGGGCCGCATCCGACTCGGACTGGCGGCTCATCGTTGGCACTTTGAGGGTGGGTGCCCGCCCGATCTTCTGCGCCAGGACGGTCATGCCGCGGATCATCAGGTTCGGGAGCGGGATGTCCTGAAACTCGATTGCGGCGTCGGCGCCGAGAAGCTCCGCAACCGCGGACTCGCCGCCGTTGAGGATGTTCTTGATGCGGCGGCGAGAGGATAGTTGGGACTCGTGAAGTGACTTCAAGTGGTCTACTCGACCCATCACGTACTCGTCCGGGAGCTGTGCGGTAACGGTGTCCATCTCAGCGGTCATTTCTTACCCCACGGGATCTGCGAGCCGTATGTTGCCATATCGTACCCTGCGAAGCTCGGTTTATAGCCCCACGTCACTTGCGCCGACTGTTGCGCGCGGAGGCTCCGCATCGAGGCCCAGGGGAACCACGATGCCATTACGAGGTCGGATCGGTAGCCGCGACCCTTGCCGGTCGAGGCCACATTGTCGGCGGAGAATCCGACGAGCTGCTGTTTGTAGAGGTCTACTTTGCGGAGCGATTCGTTGTTTCCGGTCGGGAGGTTGATCTTGCCGGCGGCGAACCGGATCGCGTATTGCGACACACCGAACGCCGGGTCGTGCTTGTTGTTGCCGGTGTTGTGGCCCTGGATGAGTACGCCGGTGTCGGTCGCGAACTGGCGGATCACGTCGTCATCGAGGTAGACGCCTTGGATGTTCGCCGACTCGATACGCCATATCGACACTTCGTATTCGGCGTGCCACCGTTGGATGATCTCGCGTGCGGCTTGGATGCCGCCACCCTGCCGGTTCTCGAGGTCCACCATGAACTGCGTGTCGGATTGCGGCTGGTAGGCCCACAGGAACGCGGCTTGGTATCCGGTCACGGCCGGGTCGAGGCCGGCGATCAGGACGGTGCCGGGCGGAACGTCACCGATGGTGCGTGACGGGTCTTTACAGCCGTCGATGTCGTCCGCCCGGAACATTGCGAGGCCAGTAGCGACGGGGGCGTTGAGGTACACCATCTCGAACACTTCGATGCCGGTGTGTTGGATGAACTCCTCCTCCTGCTCGAGGAGCCACGAGTACGGGTGCTGCTCCGGCCACAACATGCACTCGACGTGCTGATCTTCCTCATGCTTCGCGATCATGCACATCGGGTCGTGCGCGGCTTCGGTGATCGTCACCCATCGTGACGATTTGAGGTTCACGGAGTAGAGGTCATCGACGTGCTGGCGGGACCCGATGACGACGACGCCGGTGTGGTCCTCGATGCGGGACCCGACGGTGACGGTCCACCAATACTTCGTCTTTTCCCGCGAGCTCGGGATGGCGATGGAGCGGTTGTCCTCGATGTCATCCACGATGATGAGGTCAGCGTCGAGGGAGAGGATCGTGGAGCGGGCACCCAACGCGGTGATCGACGGCGACTTGACGACGCGGCTGCGGAGGCCAATCACCATCTCCGACTTCGACCATGACGCGCCGGCTCCGGTCGGCCGGAAGTCACGGCCCGGTGGCAGGAAGTACTCGCGGAGTTTCTCGTTCCGCTCGAACTCTGCCTCAATCGAGGAGAGCCACCGTTCCGCGAGCTCTTTCGAGGAAGCGATCCACAGGATACGGATGTGCGGGTTGCGGAGGATCTGCCAGATACAGAAGTGGATCAACAACTGGGTTTTCCCGTGCCGGGGCGGTGACAGGATTTGCAGCCGGCTGCCGGTGGTGATCGCTTCGAGAATCGCGTCGATCCATTTCTGGTGAAACGGCATCGTCACATACGGGGTGCCCTTCTCGGTGACGAAACACAAGTCGCGGAATGTCTTGAAGTCGGCGAGCGCCGCGGCTGCTTCGGTGGACATCTCCCAATGGTCCGCTTCGCCTTCGAGCCGCACTTGCTCCCAATACGTGTTCATCCATCGGGTGACTTGCACCGGCTCGATGCCTTTGACGGCGGCGACTTGCTCGGCGGTCAATAGTCCGTCGGCGATCTGGCGGGCGAAGCCTTCACGCACGAACACCTCGTAGCCGCGGCCCGCCCTGGCCTGCGCGGGGGCGAGGTCCACATCGTCGGGGATGAGCGGCGCGAGGCCGAACTGTTCCTTGACCATCTCGCCGCATTCGACGGAACAGAACTTACGTTGCGCCTTCGTGAAGTTGTCGCAACCGTCCCGCACACACCGGATCTTCGGCTTCGCCTTGTACGGCCGCGGCTTGTTGTCGGCTTCCCGCTTCTTCGCCTTGGCGCACCGTTCGGAACAGTATTTCTTGCGCGGCGGTGCCACCTCGTCGCCGCACACGGCGCAATCTGGTCCGAACTTCATCGAATCACCCTGATCTCTACGGTACTGCGCCCATTGTCGGATACGTCGGCTTGTCCCGTGCCGTCGTTAGAGACTTGCGCCGATGACAGGCCCGAATCGGTGACTTCCGCATACGCGATCCCGCTGTCGGTGACGGTCGCATACATCGGTGCCGACCACTCATCGAACGCCGGATAGACGATTGGGCCGAACGCCGAAACGTTCTGTGTCACCAAACCCGGTGTCACAAACTTGTCCTCGAACACTACCGGGTCGAACGCCGTGACGTTCTGTGTGACGAGCGCCGGCTGGATATATGCCACCGTGTCGATCGACGGGTCGAACGCCGTGACCGGCTGGGTAACCAGCCCCGGTTCGATGGTTAGCTCGAGCGTCGGATCGAACGCCGTGACAAGTTGCGATACGAGGCCCGGTTCGATGGCATCGAAGGTGGATATGGTCGGGCCGAACGCGGTCACGAGCTGGGAGGCCATGTTGGGCGAAATCGTGACCGCGCCCGGCACCACGGTCGGATCGAACGCCGTGACCGGCTGAGTCACCAACCCCGGTTCGATACCGACCCCGAGCGTCGGAGCATGCGCCGTGACAGGTTGCGATACGAGGCCGGGTGTGACGAACACCTCACCGGCGGTGACGGTCGGACCGTATGCGACGATGGTTTGGTCGGCGGTTCCGGGGAAGATGGCGAGCTGGTCGCCGAGCGCCACCGTCGGGTTGTATGCCGTGACGAGTTGTGTCGCTACGTCGGGCGTGACCGCGATGGTGAATGACGGCGCGTATGCCGTGACGGGTTGAGAGGCCAGGCCCGGTGTGACCGCGATGGTGAATGACGGGTCGTATGCGACGATCGTGCGGTCCACCACGTCGGGTGTGACGAACACCTCACCGGCGGTGACGGTCGGATCATGCGCCGTGACGGGCTGCGACACGACGCCGGGAGTGATCGCGACGGCCCCTGGGATGACGGAAGGACCAAAGGCCGTCGCGATCGAACTGACCAGATCGGGTGTGATGAACACCTCACCTGGCGTGACCGTCGGACCATGCGCCGTGACCGGCTGGGTGGCAACGTCGGGAGTGATGAACGCTTCGCCCGCAGTAACCGTCGGGTCGAACGCGGTGACAGATTGCGTGGCAACGTCGGGCGTGACCGCGATGGTGAATGACGGCGCGTATGCCGTGACGGGCTGTGTCACCAGGCCCGGCGTGACGAATACTTCACCCGGCGTGACCGTCGGTGCGAGCGCCGTCAATGGCTGGGCGACCAGCCCCGGCGTGATGGTCAGGAGTGAACCTACGGAACGTAGGGTATCCCCTCCGCGGAGGGTGGAACCTCCGGTCGATTTGCGGAGGGTGAACGTAGCCATGCGTTAGGTCACAGTGCCTTGCGTCCCGACGATCTTCCACTCGCCGTCGCCGATTGAGAATATGCCGATGGCGGCACCGTCCGTGTCTAGCGACTTCGAGGTGGCGGCGTCATCGAACGTGTCCGATCCGGCACGGTTGATGGTCACGCCGTTCGCTCCATCCCTACGGATCAGGTACGACTTGCCTGAATAGGTAGCGTTGTCTGGCAATGTCACGCTACGGCCCGCTGCGGTTGTCTCGACGTTGACGATGCCGTATGACCAATCCAGTGTCGGACTCGTCGCTACCTCTCTCGCTTCGAGTGGGAAGATCTTGGCGGGCCATGCCGACCCGTCGCCACGTTTGAACTGGTTGAGGCCAATGTCCCAAATCAGCGACGGTGATCCTTCGCCTTCGTCTTTGATACCCCACGGCGTGATCGATCCGGTGTAGACCACGTTGGGGCCGTCCGTATATCGCAGCGGCTTCGACGACGAGTTGGATACTTCGTCGGCGAACGTCCCGATGAACGTCAGGTTGATGTGGTGGTTGTTGTTGTCGGAGAAGTACGACAGGTTGGAACCGAGGTTGAGGCCGGTCGTGCCGGTGCTGCTAATCGCCTCGAGGTGCAGATCCCAGAACACCATATCTGTGTAGCCGTCCCAGTCCACACACGTCGAGTTGTCCCGGTAAGCCCATACGGTGACGTTGACGAACGTGCAGCGTGCCAGGTTCGTAGTCGCCCCAATGTCGATGCCGGTGTCACAGTCGGTGATTCCGACGTTGATGAGCTGTGTCTGGTTGAAGCTATCCGACGCCACCGTTTCTTTGACGAACTTGATGCCGGTGTCCGATCCGGTGATGAACACGTTTTCGATCAACGTGCCCTCCGTGTGGGCGGAGGCGTCGTTGTTGTGGAGATAGATGGCGGTGGCGAACGTGTTGTTGAAGTCGAGGTTGCGAAGGTACGCCCGATGCGTGTCCTGCACCTCAATAGCGGTGACGCTCGTTTGCGAGTTGTTGTGGAACAGGAAGTCCTTGACGACACACGAGATGGCGGTGCCGCCGTAGGTGCGGTTGATCGTCAGCAACGTTTGGGTACCGGAGAAGGCACGGATAGTGGAACCCTGGCCGTCGAGGATCACCTTCTCGTTGCCGGTGAGGGTCAAAGCGTTGGTGGCGTAGTCGGCGGTCGGGAACAGCACCACACCGCCGGAGACTTCCGCTGCGTCGATCGCCGCCTGAATCGCGGTGGTGTCGTTCGTGGACCCGTCACCGGTTGCGCCGTACGCCTGAACGTCGAAGACACGTGGGGCCGGGACGATGACCCGCTTATCGTTGATCTGGTTATCGGTATGTGTATTGTCGTTTGCCGGGACGTACAGGAACGCGAGGGGAACGGAAGTCGCGGGGATGGCCGGTGCGACGGGCTGCGCCGCGGCGGTGCCATCGGTCACCACTACCGACCCTGACGAGTTCACGGAGATCAGATCGATACGCGGGTTCGTTGCGTTCGCTGCGGTGATCGCTTCGCCAGTAGCGCCAGACACTGCGATGGATTTCCCGGCGATGACGACGTTCCCTGAGGCAACATCGACGGTCTGGGCCGGTGTGCCCGATTCGGTGACGGCACAGCCGGATACGACACCGGTGTAAGCGTGGCCGAGGAGCAGCGTCTCGAAGTCTACGGAGTCGGGTTCCGCCTGATCCGAATAGGTGGCGTCCGCTTCATTCGGTAGGAATGAGAGTGTCATGTTGTCTCCCTAGATCATGGTCGCGAAAAACGGTAGCAACGACCCGGCATCGTCGAGTGTCACCGTCGGGTCGAACGCGGTGACCGGCTGTGTGTTGACCAAGCCGGGCGTGACGAACACCTCACCGGCGGTGACGGTCGGCGCGAACGCCGTGACCGGCTGGGTGGCAACGTCGGGTGTGACCGCGATGGTGAATGACGGCGCGTATGCCGTGACGGGCTGTGACACCAGGCCCGGTGTGACGAATACTTCACCCGGCGTGACGGTCGGCGCGAACGCCGTCACCGACTGGGTTACCAATCCGGGTGTGATGGTCAGTGCCCCGGAGCCGGCGGGTTTGATCGCAACGGTGACCACCTTGTGGTCGCGGGTACTTTGGAATCCGGCGAACGCACCGGGGTTCTCCGTCCCAGCGGACGCTTTCGTGGAGTGCGCCCACGTCATCTGGGCGTCGCCGTTGCCGGTACCTTGCTGGTGACGGCCAGGTGCTCCGGCCGCTACGTTCAGCTGCGATTGGGACTCGTCATAGTCTGCCAATGCCTGCGACTCGATCGTGTAACCGGACGGCGGCGATGTGTTCCAGACCAGCGTGGTTACGGCAGCGCCGAGATGTCGCGCGTGGGTACGGTTGCCGGTGATTGCGATGACCACCGCCCCGTCAGTGTTGGTGGTGATCTGTGCCGGATCGGGTGCGTTGGTGTCCTGGTGCGAATAGGTAGCCGGGGTGACGTTGTCGTCGAAATCGGTGTCGTCCGCTCCGGTGATATGGATCATCCGGGCGACGATCTCCTCCGACTCACCCATCGTGAACGTGACCGCCGCCGAACCACCCGACGCTTCCGCTGCCGTTACGGTGTGGTAGTAGCCGACCGATGTTCCGTCGTCACCACCCGCGTCGATGAACTCATACCATTTCGTCCATCCGGACGGGGCCGTCTGCGCGCCGCCAGCGTCGTCGTCCTTGAAGATGAACACCTGCCGTACATCGCTGGGCATCTGCACCCGCGAAGTGGTCGCCCTCGGCGATGTTCGTGGATGGAATATCGTTCGCCGCGAACGTGATCGACGTTGCACCGGCATCAGAAGCGTATGCGTACCGGGTGGAGTCCGCATGAGTTGGAAGCCCAATCGCCATCGATCACTCCCACCAATAGCCCCACGACGGGACATCCGACTCGTACTTCACTGCGCCGCCTGCGTTCTGCGAGAACGACTGGCCTGACGGGACGGTGCGCTCGACCCAGTTCTGACCATTGCCGCGCTGCACCGACACCACCAATGACTGGGTGCTGTGATTCGTGCCGAACCAGCGGACGATACGGAAGTCGTCAGGGTCGCCGTCGTCGTTGATCTTCTGATAGTCGGCGTCGTCGTATTCCGCGAATACCTCGAACAGCAGTCCGTTCTTGCCGGACATTTGCGCCCACAGTTTGGTTTGTATCGCCATGACCCCTCCTAGCGGGGAGGGGGAATGGTCAGATCTGCAAGATCCCCGAGGCGTTCCACGTCACCGTGATGTCTCCACCGTTCGGCTGCACTGGCAACCCAGTGGTGGCCGAGTCCCACGTGATGATGAGCGTCGCGTTCGCCGGCGTCGCGTTGTACTTGTACAGCACGAGATAGTCGGCTTCATCCAACCCCGCGCCGACACTCGAGAACGTGTAGTCCACGGTCGAGTCGAACACGCCGGTTGTGGTACCGACCTGCTTCGACGCGATCGCTGCGCCTTCCGCAACCGGATCGGCGTCTACGTCGTCGTATGAGTCCATCGATGCGGTGATCGTCACATCAGTTGCGTCGATCAACGAGCACCGAACGTCGTCGGCGTCGAAATCGACGGTCGTGGTCGGCGCGGCCGGGTTCCCAAGCTGCGCGTTACGGAAGTTGTCGTGGACGATGGTTGCCATGTTCTAGCTCCCTGTTCGTATCTCCTGAGGCACCTTCTGATGCACGGTCAGCACCGGGCCCCCTGGCTTGTTGAAGTCGAGCCTAACCGCCGGCGGCTCGGCAACCGTGTTTACGATCGAGAATCCTCCGTCATCGACATACGTTTGGAGCTTCTGCCAGATCTTGCGGGACACCATGGCGGTGCCATCCGGCCCCAACGTGATATGCCTCGTCTTGAAGCCCTGATGACCCATCGGGTGTTCCTCCGGTGTGTGCGGCAGGTTGCAGATGGAACACGCGAGCCATACCTGCGTCGAAGTGGTGGCGACCCCCAACACCTTCGCATACGCCTGTGCCTGTGACGCTCCGACTTCCGTGGGGGTCAGCGGGGTACGGAGATCCTTCACCGCGATCACCGCGTTCGTCGCTCCCGACTCGTGTGTGATCCTGATTCCTTCCGCCATCTCCGTCATCCTTCCTTCCGTGGGTCGTGTCTCCGATCCGTTATGCCTTGCTGCTCGAGCTGCATCCTGAGACTGCGTTCTGTCTCGAGCGCCGAGCGGCACGTCGCCGCCTCCGACTCGGCCCTCTCCGCCCGATTGTTCGCCGCGGCGAGTGCCTTCACATACGTCGATTCGACCCGCTCCGACGTTTTCAGCGACCACCTTACGAGGAACA
>CBDTUP010000033.1:0-13717 GCA_965363685.1 uncultured bacterium
AAAGGTCACCCTCGGTGATCTCAAAGACACCTGTCCGTTTCCGCCAGAGCCCGCTTCGGTTCCTTCAGAAGAGTCGAGACGCTGCCATGACTGCCCATCCGAATGGCCGCCGGGAGCGAGGATGTCCTGGGCGATAATGGACGTGTCGTTCTGATAGCTGGAGGCCGTCTCGTCCGCATCAGGACCGTCGGTCGAGACTCCGGTCTTGTCGACGGCTTCGGCCTGAGGACGACGAACTCGCCGCCGTTGGTGAGTCCACCCTGACCGTTGATCGACCCCGTCACCGCCTCGAGCATGTCCGGTACCGAATCCGCCGTGGCCCCGTCCTCATAGAGCTCGTAGGTGGGAAGAGCGCCGTAGGTGGCGTTGAAGTTAGACGACCCATCCAGCGCAATCGTCTGATACTCGCCGGCTCCAATTGAGGCGCCGCTCGGGAAACGCGCATGGAAGTCGGCAAACCCGCCGCCGCCGTAATCCGCGCCGGTCACGATGTTGTAGTAATACGCGCCCCCGCCGGCGAAGGTAGCGTCCGTCAGGTAGTAGTCGGTGAGATCAATCGCAGTG
The DNA here is from genome assembly GCA_965363685.1 of uncultured bacterium. Taxonomy (GTDB): domain Bacteria; phylum Actinomycetota; class Acidimicrobiia; order Spongiisociales; family JAHEDJ01; genus JAHEDJ01. Next base: position 565 of record CBDTUP010000033.1, read on the forward strand.
CCGGTCGGATTGTGAATCTCGATGAACTCGCCCGCCGTCGGAGTCACCACGATCTCCGTGAGTTGGAGATGATCATCGGCCGCCGCGACCGGCGCGGCCACCAGTGGCATCAACGCCACCAACATCCCCAGCACCGTCAATACGGCCAGGCTCGAACGTGTCTTCCGTCTACTCACTCCGCCCTCCAGGTTGAGAATCCCGACCGGCGGCACGACAAACGTGACGAGAAGAAACCGGAGTTCACCAGCGCGGTAAACCCCGTGACCCTTCCTCGCCGTCGCACCAGACCGGCACCTGTTCAAACCTAGCCAACGCGGAGAGTGGTTGTGGCGCCAATCAGGCCCACATTTCGCGCTCACGCTCGGGTTAGTCACTCCGCCGGACTGCCGCACCGCTCTAGGCTTCTGGGCATGTCGTTCTCATCTGAGGTCCTCACTATCGAACACGACGGGCACGTCGCCACCCTCTGGCTCGACCGTCCCGAAAAGCTCAACGCCATGAGCCTCCCGTTCTGGGAGGACATCCCTAGGGCGATGGACGAATTGGGTGCCGACGACAACGTTCGAGCGATTGTCATCGCAGCGCGGGGCAGAGCCTTCACCGTCGGGATCGACCTCACACTTCTAGCGCAGGTGGCTAGCAAGGGCGAGGGCTCTGACGCCAAGCGAAAACTCGCCCGCTACGAAGAGGTCAAGCGTATGCAGTGGACGATGACTGCGATTGCCGAGTGCCCGAAACCGGTCATCGCCGCGGTACACGGCTACTGCCTCGGTGCAGGCATCGATCTAATCACAGCATGCGATATCAGGCTCGCCAGCGAGGACGCCACCTTCTCTATTCGAGAAACGAAGATGGCAATGGTCGCCGACGTCGGCACCGTACAGCGCTTGCCGCGCATCATTCCGGCCGGGTACGTGGCCGAACTGCTCTACACCGGCAAGGACATCGACGCCGGTCGAGCGAAAGGAATCGGACTCCTCAACGACGTACTCCCCGATCAAGAGTCCACCATCAAAGCCGCCCAGGCAATGGCAGCGGAGATCGCTGCCAACTCGCCTCTGGCCGTACAAGGATCCAAACAAGTCCTGGCCGCCGAAGCCGACATGACCGTCGAAGAAGCCCTCGATCACATTGCTCTCTACAACTCGGCGTTCATCGAATCGCACGACATCGTTGAAGCGACGACAGCGTTCTTCGAGAAACGACCACCGAAGTTCACCGGAGAGTGAAATGATCGTCCCCGTCATACTCTCGGGCGGCGCGGGAACCAGGCTGTGGCCGGTATCCCGGCAACGCTCGCCCAAGCAACTCGCCTCCCTCACCGGCAACGAGACGCTCATCCAGGCAACCGCCCAACGGGTATCCGAGTTGAAGGACGTCGGCGACCCCATCGTCGTATGCAACGCTGATCACGTCCAGGCGATCTCCGATCAGTTGAAGGAGATCGGAACGTCACCTCGCTTCATCGTCGAGCCGGTCGGCCGCAACACAGCTCCGGCCGCCGCGGTGGCTGCCCTCGCAGCAGGTGGAGAAACCCTTCTGTTGGTTCTGCCTTCCGATCACGTGATCACCGACACATTCTCCCTGTATCGGGCCGTCGGGGTTGCATCTGATTTCGCCAGGACAGGACACATGGTGACGTTCGGTGTGGTCCCCGATCGACCCGAGACCGGCTACGGATACATCCGCAAAGGACGCAAAGCCGGTCAGGCCTTCTACATCGACAAGTTCGTCGAAAAGCCCGACGAGTCAACCGCCCAGGAGTACCTGGCCGACGGCGACTACCTATGGAACAGTGGAATGTTCCTCTTCCGTTCCGACGTCTACCTGAAGGCTCTGGAAGAACACTCGCCCAAGATGGCGTCGGCACTGGCGACGACAATCGCCGAGTCGGAAGTGCACGGAGGGATCCTCCGTCTCGATCACGCCACCTTCTCGGCCTGTCCCTCGGATTCCATCGATTACGCCGTGATGGAGCATGTCGAAAACGGGGTAGTCGTTCCACTGGACGCCGGATGGAGCGACGTCGGTTCGTGGGATGCTTTGTGGGAGATCAGCCCGCAAGACGACGACGGCAACGCAACCAGCGGTGATGTGCTGCTCGACGATGTCGCCGGTTCGATCGTCCGCTCGGAGAATCGCCTGATCGCGGTCATGGGCCTCGACAACGTGGTGGTAGTGGAGACCGAAGACGCCGTGCTCGTCACCACAAAGGACCGAGCGCAGGATGTCAAGAAACTCGTCGAGGAACTCCGTCGGCAGAACCGGCCCGAGACCTGACGCGCCGCGGCCGCATGATCAGATCACGCGGCCGGCCGGCACTAGCTGACGAGGAACAGCTCAACCTTCGATTGCGCTGCCTCCATCACCTCAACGGTGAGCAACTGGAGCGCGCGGGCGATCGCTAGTTCTTCTCCGATCACCGGCATCGGCGGGTCCATTGGATTCCGACGCGCCTTGCCGACGGACTCGAAGTGATCGCCACGAAGGTTGAGGACCGCATAAGCGATGGTGTCGCTGTCGTCCTCGCTCAAATGGATGTCGAGCGTGACATCTTTCTCGAGCATGGCAACCCCTTTCCGGGCCGGGGCCCGGCGGCGGGTTACCACCGGGGTCCCCGTGCACCCAACGGTACACCTTCGCTTTCCTGGCTGACGGACTATCGCGGCCGGTGGCCCCGGCCTCTTTCACCCGAGTGGATTTCATGCACGAAGGTGAATAGAGTACTTGCGACGGAAACTAGACCTGTCGATGGTGGCACACGAAGGCGTGGGACCCGTGCTGCGACCGACGGAACCTCTGGATCGCGAACGCGAAATCTGGTTGAACGGAGTGGGGAACAAAGGAACGGGATGGGTGCTCCGCAGGCGGCGGTCGGATATCGCCTCCAACTTGCTGCGACCTACCTGACGATTCGCGTCTGGGTAGGGGTCGCTTCCTTGGCCGTGATAATTGCGATTGCGGCAATCGGATCGTTGGAAAATGAGTGGCTCGCCGTCGCCGTCGTGGCAGCCGACCTAGCGGTCAACTACCTCGAGAGCCGGCGCACACGACCACGAGCTGCGATATCGCTATTCAGTCTGGCGACGATGTTTGGACTCCTTGGGGTGATCATCCGCGTGCCGGCGTTGATGGGTTCGTCGCTCGTGTTCATCATCGTCATCGCTACCGTGATTGCGACGGCCCGCCAGTCGGTTGCGATCGTTGCCTACTCGGCTGCCTGGACGCTCGCAGGCTTGCTGGTATTCAGGGAATTCGGGATGTCAGGTTCCGAAACCGTATCGTTCGTCGCCGACGCCATCTCAATCGGGATATTCGGCACCGCGACGATCGTGTTCGTCACAGCCCTTACACGTCGCCTCGACATGTTCGACCGACTGCGCAGCCGTCTAATCAGCAGCGTCAGCCATGAACTCCGCACTCCACTCACCGGGCTCCACGGCCTGGCCACAGTACTTCAGGACAACTACGACGATCTCTCGAGGGGAGAAATCAACGAATTCCTCGACCTACTGGTCTTGGAGAGCGCCGAGGCAACAGCCCTCGTCGAAGACCTCCTGACGGCCGTACGACCCACGGATCACATTCGCCTCGAATCCCGGTCGGTCGAACTGGCGGCGGAAATCAGAGCAGTGGTGGCGACTCTGGCGCCGGTCATGTCGAAGTCGGTCAAAGTTATCGACGGATCAGGCTTGACCGCCTACGCCGATCCCACCCGGCTGCGGCAGATCATTCGCAATCTGCTGACGAACGCCGAACGCTACGGGGGTCCACACGTGGAACTCCGCGCGGAAGCGGTGGGCGCAAACATCACCGTCACCGTTTGCGATGACGGCCCTGGTATTCCGCCAACGGAACGTGAGGCCGTCTTCGAGGAGTGGCAGGGATCGGATATCGGCACTCAACACCCTCAGTCGATCGGGTTGGGACTGACTATCTCCCGCCGGCTTGCCCGCGCAATGGATGGCGATCTCACCTACTCGTATGTGGATGGCGAGAGCAGGTTCACTCTGACGCTCCCGATAGCTGCTGCCCCCGGCACGCCTGCACCCATCTAGCCGCCAGACATTTTTGGACAAATCGGCCCCTTGCCGTTCCGTGTCCGAATATGTCGCATGAGATGATGGATAATCAAATCATGCAATTCGAGGCCGTACACACAACCGGTATCTATTGCAGGGCCGAGTGCTCTGCAAAACCCCTCCCGCGGAACGTCGAACCATTCCCGAGTGCCGTCGCGGCGGAAGCTGCCGGGTTTCGGCCTTGCTTGCGATGCAGGCCCGAGCGCCTGCCTGCGTCCATCGGCCGCGGGGGACCGCCGGTGATCGAGCAAGCGGTGCTGCTCATCAGTGAGGGGTTCCTCGACCGGCACACAGAAGAGGCGCTCGCCACCAGGGTCGGATACTCAACGCGACAGCTCCGAAGGCTCTTCCACCAAACGATCGGGGCCAGCCCGAACTTCGTTGCAAGGTCCCGGCGAGCACACTTCGCCAGGCGACTTCTTGACGAAACGGACCTGTCGATCCAAGCGATCAGTCGCGCGGCCGGATTCACAGGCACCCGCCAGATGAATCGGGTGATGCAAGAGATTTTCCACTTCACTCCGACCGAGCTTCGATCGCGGCGGTCCCGCAAAGATCGTCTGGCCGTAGATGGTGGCCTCCATCTCCGCGTTCCATATGTCGGGCCGCTGGACTGGACGACGCTCCTCGAATTCCTCGGCCGGCGCGCGATACCTGAGGTCGAACAAGTCTCGGACGGCGTCTATCGGCGTTTGACCACGACCTGTGGGTACCCGGGGGTCATCGAGGTGACTCGCAGACCGGAGGACGATGTCCTCGAAGTCACAGCACACTTGCCGACCTTCAATTCGATTGTCGACGACGTCGCCCGGATCCGCTGGCTGTTCGGCCTCGATCAACCGTCGGTGCCGGAGGCTATAGCCCATGATTCTGATCTCTATCCGATAGTGCAGCGTCATCCAGGTCTACGGATCCCCGGAGCATGGGACCGATTCGAAACCGCCATTCGGATTCTCGTCGGCCAGCAGGTGTCCGTTCAGGCGGCGACGACTCTCGCCAGGCGGATCGTCGAGAGGTACGGAGAGCAGTTTGACGTAGATGCCTTCGGCCTCTCACGCCAGTTCCCCGGACCGGCCACTCTCGCCTCAGCAACACTCGACGGCCTCGGAATGCCCGGGTCACGGATGGAGATGATTCGTACCTTCGCGCAGGCGGTGGCCGAGGGTTCGCTGGACCTCTACGACTCGGGGAGTCTCGAAACAGTGACCAGCACCATGCAGGAACTACCCGGAATCGGGCCCTGGACCGCCCAATTGATCGCCCACCGTGTCATGCGCAAGGCAGATGCTTTCCCTGCCTCGGACCTCGGACTCCGCATCGCCATGGGACACCTCATCGGCGAGGACCGTCCCCCCGCGACCGCGGTCGAGGAGTACGCCGAACGGTGGAGACCCCATAGAGCGATCGCCGCCCAGTATCTGTGGGCCTCCCTGAACGACAAGGAATCGTGATGCTGCATGAGACAACAATGACCAGTCCGGTCGGTCCGCTTCGCTTGATCGCCTCAGATCGGGGCCTCCGAGCAGTCCTCTGGCCCGATGATGATCCGGCGCGGGTGCGCTTGAACGAACCGACTCGAGCAACACCGGATCATCCGAACCTCGAGCGAGCCACGTCTCAACTGGCGGAGTATTTCGCCGGGGTGAGGAGGCAGTTCGATTTGCCGCTCGACGCCGTTGGAACGGAGTTCCAACAGGCCTGTTGGCGAGTGCTATCCGAGATTCCCTACGGGTCGACCATCAGCTACGGCGAGCAGGCCAAACTGCTCGGCAAACCCACAGCAGTCCGGGCAGTCGGCGGAGCCAACGGCCGCAACCCGCTGTCGGTCGTCGTGCCATGCCATCGAGTCGTAGCCGCCGGCGGCGCCCTGACCGGTTTCGCGGGAGGCATCGACACCAAGAAATGGCTCCTCGAACACGAAGCGGCAAACAAAACCTGAGGTCGCGAAAACCGTCCAGGACAGACACTTGCGAACACACGTTCGATCGCCGTAAGGTCGTCGCCTGAGCCAAAGGGGGCGAGGTGTCGACAAGTCCATCGGTGCCAACGGACCCGACATCCGCGGTCCCTGCCGAGCTTCGCCAGCGACTTCGAGAGCTTCGCAAGCGCTACGGTCGCCAGAGTTTCACGGCACAAAGGGATCGCCTCGACACGGCGGCAAACCGGCGTCGATTCCAACTCGCTGAGGTTCGGAAACAAATAGCTGAGCTTGAACAGCGGGCAAGAGTCATCGAGGCAGAACTGGAGGGTCTCGGCAAAGGCGCCGCAGCCCTGGTCGGAGAAGAGATCGCCAGGTACGAGAAAGCATTTCCGGAAGGCTGGTCACCGACACAGGTCCCCGGTTATCGGATCTGGACGATCGAGAGGAACCGCATGGTCGGTGCCCGGTTCGTCTGGGAGACACCGGTTTACGAGGCCACCTGCGACGAATTCCCGGATTCCGAAGAGGATGTACCCCACACCGATGAACGCTGTGGTCGACTCGGGTGTGGCGTCTACGCCACGAAGCGACTGAGTGATCTCATCGATTTGCACATCGATGAATCCTCGCGGCTCTACGCCGCCGCCCGCGTCGGAATGGACGGCAAGGTGGTGGAGCACGAAGACGGGTACAGGGCCGCACGGGCAGAAGTGATCTCCCTGGCGGTGATCGGCCGCAGCCGTGAAATCTTCACCGACGATCCGAACGAAATCGCCGCCGCTTATGACGATCCGACCGGGGCATTGTTCTCGCACTGGGGCCGTCCTCTACAAACCCCGGTGTTGTCGCGGATTGCAGAACATCTACAAGAAGGGAAGGAGCAACAATGGATATTGGAAAGCGGAAGCGAGTGATCTTCGTCGAGCCCCTGAAGGTTCCTGACGAACTCGAGCAACCGGTCGACGACCCGGTCAAGGAACCGGCCCCAGCCAAGAAGTAGAAGGGACCCAATCGTATCCGTTCTGGCGTCAGGAACCCGTCAAAACTGGCGGCATTCTCACGCAAGAACGGGAATGGTCAGGCCTCGACCAGGCCCTCTCTGATGGCGAAGCGGGCCAGTTCTACCCGGTCGTGAATCTCGAGTTTGTCCATCAGGTGTGTGATGTGGTGCTGGACGGTCTTGACGCTGATTCCGGCCAGTCGCGCTATCTGTTTCTGGGGTAGCCCCATGGCCACATACCCGAGAACTTCGCGTTCGCGTTCGGTCAGCAAACCGCAGCGTGATCCACTTCCGTTCGCCAGCCTCACTCCGGCGGGGTCGACGACGATCCGGTCGAGGACCGAGCGCGAGTAGCTCGACCGGCCACGGTGGACTCTGCGGATCGCCTCCACAATGGCTTCGGGGGGTTCCGACTTCGTGAGGTATCCGGATGCCTCAACGGCCAGGGCCTGGTCGACATAGTTGTCGTGAACGTAGGCGCTGAGGAAGATAACCCGCGTGTTGGGAGATGCCCGGCGTACTTCTCGCGCCGCCTGGAAGGCCGATATGCCCGGCATGTCGATGTCGAGCACGGCCACATCCGGACCCCACCTCGCCGCCAGTTCCACCACTTGATCACCCGATGACGCCAGTCCGACGATCTCCATCCCTTCACGGGTAAGGCGCTCATGGAGCATTTCCCTGACCAGGACATGGTCGTCCGCGAGGAGTACCGAGATGCCCATGCTCAGACCGGAGCCGGTTCGACCAGGCTCGATGCGAGCTCTACCAACTTCGCCATCGTGAACGGCTTCCGAAGGACGACGGCCAAACCTTCGAGTTCGGCCTCGAGACCGGGAGCGGGCGTCCCGGTGATGACTATCGCCGGGATGTCGACGCCGTCCTCTCGCAGTTGGCGGATGCAATCGACACCACTCGGCGGAGGAATGTCGACGTCGGCCACCAGGAGCGCGGCCGCGTTTCGATGTTGCTCGAAAGCCTCCAGGAACTCCCGACCGCAGGTCGCCTGTACTACTTCAAACCCGGCGGACTCCAGTGTTTCCGCGAGTATCTCCCGCACGTGCTGGTGGTCCTCGACCAGTACAACGAGTTCCGATCTGATAACCGTGGACGGCGGCGCCTTTCCAGTCGCTGATGATGTCTCAAGAGGCGCCTCCACCGCCGGAAGCTTGATGATGAATGATGAACCACCACCGGGCTCGGATTCGACCCGAACAAGTCCCCCATGGTCGGCAATGATCCCGTGCACCAGCGAAAGGCCGAGCCCGGTCCCTTGCCCGGGAGCCCGCGTCGTAAAGAACGGCTCGAAGATTCTCGCAACGGTCTCTTCCCTCATGCCCTCGCCCGTATCTGCCACCTCGATGAGCACCATCGCCTCTTCGGAGGGCCCGTCACTACACGACCAAGCTCGCATGAGGAGGCGACCGCCGTCGGGCATAGCCTCGTTCGCGTTGAGGGCCAGATTCATGAGGGCCTGCTGAAGTTGGGTCACATCCCCTTCCACCCATAAAGCCGAATCGCCCGGGTGGTCGACTACAACGTCTACGGACGCCTGCAGCATCGGGTTGAGAATCCGGGAGGTTACGTCGATCAATGCACCAATCTCAACCGGTGCCTTGACAGACTCTGCCCTCCGACTGAACGTCAGCAAGGAACGGATGACACCGTTTGCCTGTTCAGACGCGTCCTCAATTCGCTCGAGTGCCGGCAACGCCGGGTGGTCTGGTTCGAGGCGAGTCCGGGCTGATGTTGCGGAGCCCCAGATCGCCGTCACCAGATTGTTGAAGTCATGCGCGATCCCGCCTGCCATGAGGCCGAGGGCATCCATTTTCTGCGCCTGCATGAGTTCTTCCTCGGCCGCCTTGCGCTGCTCTTCCTCTTGGCGCAGACGTGCCTGGCCGCGGCGGATCTGCCCGATGAAGAGCCCCCAGGCCCCAACGGCCAGCGCAAACAGAGCCAGAGCCACTCCCACCGACAGAACTTCCGCGCGGCGCTACTTCTCGAGTTGCTGGACGAGGTGCTGGCGGCTGGCGGTCCACATCCCGTCGAGCGCCACTGCGTAGTCGGAGCGCAGGCCGAGAAACCGACTACCGGCGATCTGGGCAGAAGCCGCATCGGGTTGACCCGCCGTTACCAGGCGCAGTACCTCGTCCACATGCTCGTGGAGCGGCTCATGAGCTGCTTCGAGTTGCTCGACCGCGAGCAGAACCTTCCCTTTGGAGAGCCGCAATGCCTGCTCCAGGGCGGCATCCAGTTCTGCTTCTGTGCTGTCGTAGCGAGCTCCCAGTTCGGAAAGTGGGCTGGCGACCGCGTCTGGACCCCACAGGAAGAGACTGTGCTCGATTTCCTCGGTGAGGTAATCGAGACGTTCTCCGGCGCTGTAGGCCGCCTCGACGGCTCTGGTCGGACACTCCCCGGAGTCGCGTTCGGCTACTGCTTGATAGCTCTCGTAGAGGTGATAGGCCTGCCACCCGAACATCACGGTGGTGAGCACGGCGGCGAAGACGAGGGTGGTTCTCCCAAATCGCCAGTCGCGGCCCTTCGAGAGTGCTACGGGCTTCTTCATCTCACGCCCCCCGGCTATGAGCCTCCCGCGATCCGAGATGTCATATCAGCTGTTCTTCGGACCGCTTATCAACTTATCTTCTAAGTCGGCTTGCCTTCGCGAGGAATAAGTTATCAGCTTGACCAAGGTCCATCAAGAGGCCAACGACCCTAAAGGTACCTTCTCGTATTCGAGCGCTCTCCGTGCTCGACACGTTGGAGAAGCAGCGAAAGCGCTACTCCCCCGGGATCTCCTCGAAGGCGGCCACGAACTCCTCGAACGGTTGAGCACCGTCGATCACTGAAGCCCAGCCGTCGTACAGCACCACGAAGGTAGGGGTGGAGCCGAAGATCCCAGTCATGTCATAGAGGTCTTCCACAACCCGCTCGAGGGCCGCCCGGCTTGCCACACAGGAGGCGAATGCGGGCTCATCCAATCCCAGTTCGCCGGCCAGACCGTTCAGCACCGCATCGGGCTGGTCGACCGCCCATTCGTCCACCCTCTCGAAGAGCAGATCGTGCATCCCCCAGAAGGCTTCCTGATCGCCGGCACACTCGGCGGCAGTGGCTGCCGCCAGAGCCTGCGGATGACTCTGCAAGGGCAAGTGCTTGAACACCCACATCACCTGTCCGGTCTCGACGTATTGCTCGTTTAGGGCCGGTTGCGTCTCCAGCGCGTGGCGCTGACAGAAAGGACATTGGAAGTCGGAGATCTCGATGACCACGAACTCTGCTTCCGGATTGCCCCGGTAGGGGTCCCCGGCCAGGTTGTAGCCGGGGCGGTCGGGATCGGGGGTCAAACCGTCCTCGTGGGCCCAGAACGGCAGATCGGGCTTGTCCTCGGGCGGGTCGGCGGCAACCGGAGCTTCCCCGGAAATCACCGCGTCGATGGTGGCAAAGAACGTCTCAACCGGTTGAGCTCCTACCACTTCGACTACCTCGTCGGTGCGGTTGTCGACGATCTGGAAGCTGGGAGTTCCTCCAAAACCCAATTGGCGGCCCTGCGCGACCCGTTGATCGATGATTGGTGCCGTCCGTCCCGAGTCCATGCAGGTTTGATAGGCGTCGAGATCGGCCCCGATTTCCTCAGCTACTCCGGTCAGGAAATCACTGTTGTCGGAGAGCGAGGCCCATTCGCTCTGGCGGGCGAACAGCCGGTCGTGCATACCCCAGAAGAGCGCGGCACCCTGCTCGGTGATGCACAGCGCGGCCGCGTGTCCGGAGGGAGCGGTGGGGTGAAGCTCGGCCAAGGGGAAGTCCCGAAACACGAACCTGACCTGCCCCGAGGCCGCGTATTGCTCTATCAGCTGTGGATTGGTTTGAAGCGCATGGCGACTGCAGAAGGGGCATAGGTAGTCCGAGAACTCGACCAAGGTAACGGGGGCGTCGGGATCACCCAGGTAGGGGTAGCCGTCATTGGTGAGCCCGACCGGGAATCCGTTGTAGGTCCCTTCGGCCTCGGTGGGTGTGGTGGTAGCGGTGGACCGTGTGCCGACCGGCCCATCGGCGCAGGTACCGGTTGTCACACAGTCGACGGTAGTGGTGGTCGGGTCTGCAGTGGTAGCCGTACCCGTCCCGTTGCCGGCGCAGGACGAACCGACCAGGGCCAGGGTGACTATGAGGGCGGCGGATACAAGGGCGGTTCTCCCGAATCGCCGGTTGCGGCCCTCCGAGATTTCTACCGGCTTCCTCATCTAACGCCCCCCGGGCTATGAGCCTGCTCCAGACCGAGATGTCATATCAGCAGTGCTTCGATCTGTCTATCAGCGTTGCTTCTGGATCAATAGGCCTTTGCAAGGCTCAACTTATCAAGAGTGAGTGGGCGGTTTCAGGGTCGAATGGCCCTTATAGGGAACATTCCCGATTCCCCGCGACCGATCGGGTCCATACGTTGGACATACGCCCCGCGCCGACCGACCGGGAGGGCTGGCCGGGGCAGGAGGCGACAGGAGGGGGTTCCGGATGGAACCGGATTCGGGCACTGATTCAGCGGCTTCTGGCTGCGAGGAAATCTCAGGAGGGAAACCATGAAGTATTCATCCATGCGCGGGAGGGTGCTGATGTCCCTCCTAGCGCTCGTAATGATGATTCCAATGGGTGCGCCTGCTCAAAGCGACGCACCTTTTGGGGTCCAAGTGATCAGACAGCCAGCGCTGCTGATGGCCGAAGACGGCGTGACAGTGATTGGCTTTGCCGAGTATTGGAATACACGCAACAACTTCATCGTCGAGTTTGAGCTCAATGAAGCTCTCGAAAACGACGGTTGGCGGTTCGGCGACATGCAGGTCTACGCAGGCGAGGAGCCGCCAACCCTAAAGAAGGAATCGCTGTTGCCCGGCAAGTTCCCATGCAAGCGGGACTTCCAAGAGAAGAAGGCTTCAGGAATGGTCTCCTGCTTCCTGAGCGAGGAGTTCGAGCACACCTGGGGCGGTGACCAAACTCGGTTCATCTCTCTCCACGGAGACCTGGTGATGCTCGACGAGCTCGGCGTAGTCGTCGAGGAACTCGGGTTCTACGGCATGCCGATCAACGAAGCGGCGACCGAATCGAGCGGCATCATGGAGTTCGATGATGCCGACGTGTACGAGAACGGATCTGTCTTCACGACGAAGTTCGCTCATCCGCGCAAAGGCCACTTCATCGACTCGCCCGTCGGCGGTTTGACCTACGAGACCCCGACCAACTGGGGAGTGACGGAGGACTCAGGCGGATTCGATTACTTCCCCGGTGAAGAGGTTGAACTCTGGGTCGGCACGGTCTTTCTCGGAAAGGCACTGGCCGGCCAGAAGATCTCGCCACTCGACATCTTCTTGTCTGAGAATGTGGACACGGATGAAGCGTTGCAAGATACCCGCGTCGTGAACATGGCGCGGCTGCTGCAGTCGCTCGACTTCGACGGCGAGCCGAAGGGTGGCATCGGAATCACTCCGACGGTCCGGGGTTGCCTCGACATGGCGGCTGAGAACCTGGGCCTACTCGACTTCACGACCGGCGAATCAATCGTAAACTTCGCCGACTCGACCGCGGTGCAGGTGCTCATCGATGAGGCGCTCGTGCAATGCGCAGGAGCTCCAAACGTGTCCCTCGTCGAGGTTTCGGCCGCTGAGGCTGCCGCCAACCTCGAAGCCGGCCTCAACGCCAGCGGCATCTTCCGCAAGAACGTCTCGAAGACGGAGGATTGGGGCGAGACGAAGCAGAAGCTGGAAGTGATGCCGGTGTACTTCCCCGGCATGCGCTCCAACGACAATCCCTCGCTGTGCTTGGACGTCGACGGCGACAAGATCTACGACGAGCTCGATGGGGACACGCTCGGCGTGCCCTACGAGGAGTGGCGCCTTGACGGCGACCCCCTCGGCGAGGAATGCGATCCCAGGGTGGACGGCGAGGCGTGCGTCGTCACGCTCATCGAATGCCGCGATATCGCCAAGCCGCTCGTAGTGACCTACATGGGCAAAGTCGACATCTACGACGACCAGGTCAAAGAGGACTTCTGGCCCGATCGCTTCTCCTGGGACCTGTACACAGCGATCTCCCGCGATGACGGCACCACCTGGAAGCGCATGAACATCTCGCGCATGGCCGACATGTCGTCGTTCGACCTGGAGA
>CBDTUP010000034.1:0-13560 GCA_965363685.1 uncultured bacterium
CCCATTGTGGAATTCGAGGCCGACACTGTTGGTGCACTCCTCGAGAAGGCGGCCACGGAGTACGGGGAGAAGTTCCGCAAGAGTATGAGACGCGCTCGGGTCTGGGTCAACGGCGAGCCCGCTGATCCCGAGGACGTGCTGCAAAGCGATGATGAGGTTGCTCTGATTCCGCCCGTGTCGGGTGGGGCAGAAACCACCGTGTCGAGTGGCATCGACCTGCACATTTGGGCTCCGCTGCTGACGATCTCTGCGCTGGTTCTCGCCAACATCCCTGGTTCGCCGGAGTGGTTCGTTACCGCTCTTGTGGCGGTCGGGGCGGTCTGGGCGGTCGATATTGTCGATTCGGCTCGTATGTCTGGTGTACCGCTCCAACTACCTCCCCTTCTGGCAACCGTGCTGATCGGAGCGATCGCTCCCTATGGGATGGCAGACAACACCTCAGGTGTCGTCGGTCTGGGCCTTGTGGTCGTGTTTGCGCTCGTGGCGGCTTTTGTCTGGGGAATGGCAGCACCGGAGAGCCGCGATGTGATGGCCGTAGCCAATACGGCGTTGGTCCAGGTTTCCGTTGGTGCTGGAATCGGATCGCTCGTCCTGACCCGGCTTTCTCCCGATGGGCAGGCCAGGATCAGCGCATTTCTAGTGATCGTCATTGTCTCCGCAGGATCCTGGTGGCTGGCAGGTCGAGGAAAAGGAATCGGATTTCTGGACCCGTTCGCGGCCGGGGCGCTTGCGGCAGTGGTGGGAGCAGTTGTGGCAGCCTGGATCTGGGAACTCGGGTTGCTCCCGTTCCTGTTCATCGGGGTCGTGATGGCCTTGTCGCTGATTGCTGGACGAGGTTTCGGAGCAATGATCAGGACCGGTGAGGTGTATTTGGTCGATCATCCGCCGGGATATCTGACACTCATCGACGGCCCGGTATTGGCCGCGGCGCTGTTCTATCCGATTCTTCAGCTCGTAGTGTGAAGTCCGGCTAGATCGCCAGGGCTCTTCCGATCGCGAGGCCGGTGACCGCAGCCGCAAGCCCGACGGCCACAGATAGTGCGATGTTGGCAACGCCGCTTCCCAGGCGGCCGTCTCCGATTAGTTCGACCGATTCGACCATCCACGTGCTGAAGGTCGTGTATCCACCGAGAAGGCCTACCGTCAATCCGGTCCGTACGGCCGGATCTCCCGTGAAACTCTCGCCCAACAGTCCGACCAAGATTCCCAGCGCCAGTGCCCCGGTGGCGTTGACGGTGAGGGTGGCCATCCAATACTCCCACCCGTCACGCCGTCCGAGAACGGACCCGAGCGCGTAGCGGGCCATCGAGCCGATGGCCCCGCCCAAGCCTACGGAGAAGAGCGTACGCATCCGGCGGCGAGCATAGCCCCACAAGCACCGGACGTTGGTTGTGTCACATGCGTGCCACTACGTTGTGGGAATGCGATTTCCGGCCGTGGTCGTCCTGACTGCACTTGTGGCAGTGTCGTGCACGGCCACATCTGGGACGACCTCGACCGTCGTTGTTCCCGAAGATGTGATTCCGACAACGAGCGCGCCGGTTACTGAACCAATGGAGTCGCCGGGGCCGACCATCGTCACCTCTCCGACGACCACAACGTCACTCCCCTCGACGACAACCACCACAACCCTCGACCTCGATGCAGCCGGCGCCCGAATGCAGGCCGACCTGTCGGCGATTGTTGGGTTCGGGGTCCGCGCTGCCGGTTCTCAGGCTGAAGCGGAGACCGCCGGGTTCCTTTTCGACACTCTCGACCAGATCGGGCTTCCGGTCGAGATGCGGGAGGTAGCTCTTCCAACTGGTTTGAATTCGGCGAATGTGATTGCGTCGGTCGGAACGGGTCAGACGCACGTACTCTTTGGGGCTCACTACGACACAAAGCCGCCATCGCCGGGTGCCGACGACAACGGGAGCGGCACGGTTGTGTTGTTGGAGCTCGCTCGCCGACTGGCGACTTCGTCGCCTGCGGGGCTGCGGGTCACATTGGTGTTCTTTGGCGCCGAGGAAATCCTGGTTGGCTACAGCCCCGACGATCATCATTTCGGATCGAGACTGCTGGCCGAAGAGTTGGAGGCGGCCGGCGATATGCCCGACCTAATGATTTCGGCAGACATGATCGGGGTTGGATCCGAGATTCTCGCGGCCACATACCTCGACTTCGATCCAACTGCCGGAGACCTCATCGTCGAGGCCGCCGCGCTGGTTGGGGTTTCAGTAGACAAGCAGAGCCGAGGTGATATCTCCGACCATGAGGCGTTTGCCAGAAAGGGGGTCCCGTCGGTGATGTTGTGGCGGCCGGACAACTCCGCCTACCACAGGATCACCGATGTCGAGGTTCGTTCAGATGCTCTCATAGAGGACCTGGCCATCCTGGAGGCCTTCCTGACTTTGCCGACCGCTGGTGGCTGATCGCGGACGGCCGGCCGGCTGCTTCCCCATTTACCGCTCGGAAGGTACGCTTAACTCCACATGTTGCGCTCTGTGGCAGCGCGAACGCTGCTCGCCCTGATTTTGCTTGCCTCGCTGTTGCTCAGCGCGGCTCCGGCTGCCTCCATCACCAAGAGCGAGGTCGATGAAGCCTGTTCGGATTCTCAGGAGGCGAAGCAGGTGCTGGACGAGGCACAGGCGCAGTTGGACGCCGCTACCGCGGCCCATCAAGAGGCCTATTGGCAACGCGACGAAGTCTCCTACAAGCAACTCGGTCTGCGGGCAACGATCGATGATCACATCGACGAGATCGACTTGATCCGCGACCGGGTCGTGGAGCGCGCAGTCGACATGTACATGGCGGGGGGCGCGGTTCAACCTGGGATGCTCTTCAGTGCCGGATCCGTTGAGGACGTGATTACAGGGCAGGCTTATCTGGATGCAGCAACCAAAGATGACGTGCTTGCGCTGCAAAGGCTCGAGGGTCTGAAGGTTTCGCTGGATGAACACCAGGAGGAGTTCACACGACAGAAGGCCGAACTCGACAGAATCGAGGCGGAGCTGGCTGCGATTGCCCAGGATCAGCTGGCATTAGTCGAAACCGTCAATGTCGCATTCAACGAACTCGATTCAGAATGCCGGACGGCGAGAGCCGAGTACCAGCGACAGTTGGCGATCGAAGCAGCCCTCAAGGCTGCGAGAGCTTCAGGAGGAGCAGGAGGAGTCACGCCGGAGGCAACTCCCGGGTTCATTTGCCCGATGCCTGCTCCGGTTTCCTTCATCAACGACTGGGGCTTCCCCCGATCGGGCGGGAGAACCCACAAGGGCACCGATATTTTCGCTGCACACGGCCACCCGGTCGTTGCGGTCGCCAACGGCACCATCAGATTGCGCTCAGGCGGTCTAGGCGGTACCTCCATCTGGCTCCATGCCGACTATGGGGTCAGCTTCTACTACGCTCACCTGAGCGGATACGCTCCGGGAATCACCGACGGAGCCCAGGTTTCGATCGGCCAGGAGATCGCATACAACGGTGATACCGGCAACGCTCGTGGCGGCGCCCCTCATGTGCATTTTCAGATTCACCCCGGGGGCAGTTCGCGGCCGGCGGTGAACCCGTATCCGACGTTGTCTCGCAATTGCTGAGAGGAGTGAGGTGAACGTAGAGCACCGCAGACGGATCGACAGGATCCTCGAAGAGGGGTTCCTCGATGGACTCGAGAACACCGATCTCGATTCGCTTCGCGATCTGCGAAGGATGACCGATGAGGTCGAAACGGAGTTGTCCTACTACCGACGGCTGCTGCACGGACGAATGGATCTCCTTTCCTTCGAGATCCGTCGCCGCTCGGGCGAGGAGACCAGGTCACTCATCGAAGCTCTTCCTGAGATCCTTGGATCGGGTGAACGGACCGGTCCGCTCGGTCGGGTCCCGGCTGTGTTTTCTCCAGATCTGCCTCAGGAACGGCATCGCCCCGTAGACAAGGTACTCGGCGATGACTTCCTGACTCGGATGCCCGAGCTGAGCGAAGAAGAGTTGAACGAGATCCAGGTGCTCCTGTCGGAAACCGAAGAACGGATTTCAGACCAGCGCCGATCGGTCCAGAAGATCTTCGACACGATCCAGGGTGAGATCACCCGTCGGTATAAGGATGGCGTCGCCGACGCCGTCGATCTGCTGTCCGACTGATCGCTAATGATCGCCCGCGTTGTTCGGTCGGGAGTCGTTGAGGCCGTCCATGATGGAGCCGTGGCTGCGGTCGATAGAAGCGGAAACGTTGTAGCCACCTCGGGAGACGTGGACCGCCGCTTCTTCGCCCGGTCTGCGGTCAAACCATTCCAGACCTATACGGCGCTGAGGTTCGGTGGGGATCTGCCACCGGAACATGTCGCGGTGGTCTCGGCGAGTCATGGCGGCGATCCGGTTCACATAGCCACGGTCCGGGCGATTCTTGCCGGCGCCGGCCTGGACGAAACCCTTCTGAGGTGTCCGCCCGACTGGCCGCTATCTTCGACCGCAGCCAGGAGAGTGGCGGCGGCGGCAGCACCCGAACGAATATGGCACAATTGCTCCGGGAAACACGCGGCGATGTTGCGGGCCAGCGCAGTCCAGGGCTGGCCGCTCGAAACATATGTGGATCCAACCCATCCACTTCAGCAGGCAAATCATGATCTCATCGCTGAGGTGACGGGTGAGGACCCTTCCCCAGTCGGAGTCGACGGATGTGGTGCTCCCGTATTTCAGATCTCGACCCTCGGCTTGGCGAGGGCCTTTGCGCGTTTCGCCTCTGAACCGCGATTCCGGGACATATGGACTGCTATGCACCGGTTTCCAATGCTTGCGTCGGTATTGGATGGTGCCGACGCAGCCATTGCCAGGTCGATCGACGCGGCGTCGAAGCGAGGCGCGGAGGGTCTGCTTGGCGTGGCAGTTCGGAATCAAATGGGGGTTGTCGTCAAGGTGTGGGATGGCGCCAAGCGTGGAGCGGGGGTCGGAATGGTTTCGGCGCTGGACCAGTTGGGCCTACTGCCTGGATCGGCACGAAGTCTCTTGGCCTCGACGGCCCGGCCGCCGGTGCTCGGCGGTGGCCTTCCTGTGGGGCACATGGAGCCGGTATTGCGGTTGGTCACATGAGGCAGCATCAGGATTGGAGAAGTCCGGGATTCGAGTTCCCGGCTTTAGCCGAAGCCACGGGTCCCTTTGCAACGTCCGGATTCCTGTCGACGATCTGGGAGGCATGGAGCGAAACGAGTGGGGAACTCGTTATCGCGGAATCCGCCGATTCGTTGGTTTGCCTCGAGGTAGTCGACGACGGAGTCCGCCCCGTTGGTCACCGCGATCTGGTCGACTACCGGACGCCGTTGGGGGGAATGGCCGGAAACCTTTTTGGGCTCCTCGAGTCGTTCAAGAGGGAGCCGCTTCCGCGGATCGGTCTGCTTTCCCGGAACGGGCCGCTTCGGCTCTTGCCGATGGGGCCAGGAAACGGGGGTGGGAGGTGGTGGTTGCGCCTGGGGATGTTGCTGCGGTTCTGACTCTCCCCGCTTCCTTCGATGAGTATCTGGCGTCCATTGGCAAGCGCGAGCGGCACGAGCTGCGGCGCAAGCGTCGCCGCTATGAGGCGGCGATCGGGTCGCTGGAACTAGTTCGCGTCGGCGGCGCTGGAGAGTTCTTCGATCAGTTCGTTTCGCTTCATCGCCGCTCCGGGGGTGACAAGGGCTCGTTCATGACTGCCCCAATGGCTGGGTACTTCAGGGCTCTGCTTTCGCTGCCCGGATGGGGCATTGAAGCATTGATCGGTATGGACGGTCAGGTTGCCGCGGCCTCGTTCGGCTACCGCGACGAGGACGGGTACTTCCTGTACAACTCGGCTTTTGACCCGGACCTGGGTCACATCTCACCCGGGCAGGTCATGCTCGGAATGATGATCGAGCGGGCGATCGCCGAAGGGTGTTCGGTATTCGATTTCTTGAAGGGTGACGAGACCTACAAGTTCCGGCTCGGAGCGACCGCGCGTCCTCTCTATGACATCGTGGGCAACCGATGATCTCAAAAGTCGCTTTCCTCAGCTACCACACCTGTCCACTCATCTCACCGGGGTCGGGTGATGCCGGAGGCATGAACGTCTATATCGACGAGCTGGCGTCGATGATGGTGTCGAGAGGCGTCGAGGTTGACGTGTTCACCCGGCGAACCGGGGAGACGGACCTGGGTATTGTCGAAGCGCCCGGCGGGTATCGCGTTGTTCACGTCACCGCCGGTCCACATCAGCAACTCCCCAAAGTCGCCAGCGCTTCCCACCTTCCAGATTTCGCCGCGGCGGTCGCTGAGTTCGACAACGGCTACGACTTGCTTCATTCGCACTACTGGTTGTCGGGCTGGGCCGGTCTCCTTTTGAAACGGAAACTCGGCCTGCCCCTGGCAAACTCCTTCCACACGCTGGGCAGGGTCAAAGACGTCTCGCGCCGAAACGACGAACCGCCGGAGAGCCTGCTGCGGATCGCCGCTGAGCACGACGTTCTGGCCGGATCGGATTGCGTGATCGCATCAACTCCGGCCGAGGCCGAGGATCTGCTTCAGCATTACGGGGCCGATCCCACCCGGCTGTGTATCTCTCCTCCGGGCGTGGACCACGATGTGTTCTCGCCCGGCGATCGCCGCCTTCAGCGGGCCGAGCTGGGCCTTCCAGAAGATGATCCGCTGGTTCTGTTTGTTGGAAGAGTACAGCCCCTAAAGGGCATAGATGTGGCCGTGGAGGCTTTTGCGCTACTCCGTCGGCAGCATCCGGCCGCCCGCCTGGTGGTAGTCGGTGGGCCGAGCGGACCGTCTGGAAGCGGTGAGCTGCAGAATGCCCGGGATGTGGCGGACAAAGCAGGCGCAACCGAGGTTGTATCGTTCCTGCACCCGGTGGAGCACTCTGTCCTGGCGCGGTATTACAGGGCGGCGGATGTGCTGCTGGTCCCTTCTCGCAGCGAGTCGTTCGGACTGGTGGCGGTGGAGGCCCAGGCTTCTGGATTGCCGGTGGTGGCGGCGCGGGTGGGTGGACTTGCCTACGCGGTGGCGGACGGACAGTCGGGGTTTCTGATTGATGGGTGGGATCCGGCCGATTATGCCGAGGCAGCAGGGGCGATTCTGCTGGATTCAGAGCTGGCCGGTCGGCTCGGCAAGGGTGGGATCGAGCACGCCGACCGTTTCTCATGGGATGCCACAGCCAACCGGTTCTTTGAGCTCTATGACGGGATTACCTCCTAGCGAGTCTGCGACTCTGGAGGTGGTCGGCCTTCCCGCCATGGGGTCGATCAGGCTCGTGTGTATCGCGAAAAAACGTCTTGAGAAACTTGTCGACAACCCCTTGTGCACAAGACCCTGTGGAAACCTGTGGATTCTGTGGATAACAGTGGCTGCACGTCGAACCTACAATATCTGATGTTAGATAACGTTGCGAAAGCGGTGGCTGGGTAGGCAAGATCCCACGATCCTTAGGGGTTGACTCGACGGCCATTCCTTCGTAGGTTCGAAGTGCAACGCCCAAGGTGCGTTGGCCGTTCAGCAACCTGTAGGGGAAGTGCGGGGAGCAATCGGCCGGGTTCCTTGGGCGATTGCAATTTCAGCTATCAGCGTTCAGCTATCAGCTATCAGCTATCAGCTATCAGCTATCAGCTATCAGCTATCAGCTATCAGCCTTCAGTAGCAAGGTCAGACGACGCAGAAGCGGCGGGTGGTGGGTGCTTTGATCATGCCCTCTGTGCACGGGTAGATCGCTCTGTGGTCGATTGACAGATGTCCTGCCGCGACTGCCGTGTCGAAGAATGGCGTGGGTGCAGCACTGGCAATGGGCGGATGAGTAACCGTTGTGCGGGGTGATCGAGTGGCGGTGGGGACCGTCGTCGTGGTGGGCGCCGGTGGGGCGACGGTCGTGGGAGTAGTCGGAGGGACCGTGGTTGGTGTCGTCGCGGGAACCGTTGTCGTCGTCGGGGGAGCAGTCGTGGTCGTGGTTGGTGGGGCGGTGGTTGTGGTGGTAATCGATCCCTTGAGCATGAAGACGACGGTGATGTAGAGGTTTCCGGCGGGGGCCCGGTCGGCACCAACACCGATGTAGTTGAACTCGCCGAGGATGTTGGCTCGATGGCCGGATGAGTTCATGAAGGCGGTGTGGAGGCGATCCACATTGGGTCCGACTCCGACATTCTCGCCGAGGCTGGACCAACCTGTGGTGACGCCGGCGAGGTTGGGATTGTGGGAGATGGCCCCGTCTGAAATCATCACGGCGGTCCAGGCTCGCGCTCCGGCGGTGAGATCAGAATGTACCTGGAGCGTGTTCAGACCTGCTGCGGTTCGCTCTGCGTTGATCTTTGCGACCATTGAGGATTCATCGGAAGAAGAGGCTCCTGCGATGTTCGCTGATGCCCCGAAAGCTACCGTCAGCAGTAGCCAAACAAAGATTATCCGCCGAATCATGGGTTGATCTGTCCGCCTCTGTCCGAATTGATATCGGCAGTTCTGGCGAGGACTTGAACGGATTCAGCGGTCGAGTCCGAACATCACTTCCCGGAGGTTCACACGCTCTGCCCGGTGGTTATCTAGGTCGATTCGAAGGGATCCGAGGCGCAGGCCTTGCATTCCCTCACCACAGTTGGTGATGACTCGCAATACCCCCTCTTCATACTCGAGAACACCTAGTCCGAGGCAGTGGCCTTCGCCATCCTGAATCCCGACCAGCATGCCGTCGAGGCGGGCCAAATCGAGCCCTGCAGAGATCGTCGGAGCAAAAACGGTCGGCCGAACTCGCCACCGTTCCAGCGGATCCTGGAAAGCAACCGCGAACCCTGCGCGTCGACGTTCCGAGCGTTCGTCAGGTGACACGGGTGCAACGTTTGGATGGACGGGGAGTGCTTCTACGCGTGCAGCGAAAAAACGTCGCAGCATGCCGATGATCGGTTCCATCTCGGCGCCTCGTTGCAGCGCTACCACGAGTTCCGGCCGGCACAACTCCATCTTGTGGAACTTGAGAGTCTGCCCGATGACCCCTGAGATTGCTCCAGTAGTGTCGATGACAACCAGGTCGGCCGAGCGTCTGGCGACATCCACCAGGGTTGCGGTTGCAAGGACCTGTTGCAGCACGAGACGCTCCGGGGTGGTTGATCCAACAAACCGCATGTCGTCGGCGGTCGAGAGATCGTTGAGGTCGGCTTCCGTGTTGATCCAGCGCAAACCAACGCATGATGGCGGGCCGACGGTGCTCTGCCCCACGTCGGCATCGACATAGGCGACGGAGCGACCGGCCTCGACTCCTTTGGCCATGATCTGACGAGCCAGCGTAGATTTACCGGTGTCGGGAGCGCCGACCAGCATGACTACTCCGCCGGTCTCGCCGACGTCGGCAGCAAGCTGAGCGTGAAGAATCTCTGGCACGCTTCCATGGTACTGGTGGACGGGACATGTCTCGTCCAGCGTCAGTTGACGCTGGACGTTGGGCATAAGCCGTTGGCCCCCGCCGCCCCTTTCTCCGACCGCACGACACAATCGGAGCCTTCGGCCTATCGCCAGCGGCCCCGTGCCTTTCCCTCAACCTCAGGACCGGAGCTTTCGGCCTTCTGCGTACGGCCCCTTTGCCTCCCGCAGGGCCTATAGCGCGGGGCCAATTGCCAATAGCCAACGGCCAATGGCTAGTTTCGGGCTATGCCCGAAACTAGCCCCATCTCCTTCCTGTCCGACTTCGGCACCGATGATGAGTTCGTCGGTGTTGTGCACGGCGTCATCGCTCGTATTGCTCCTGAGGTGCGGGTGATAGACGTCACACACGGAGTGCCTAGGGGAGATGTGCGAGCCGGAGCCCTTTCGTTGATGCGGGCCATTCAGTATCTGCCTGAGGGAGTCGCCCTAGCGGTCGTCGACCCGGGTGTCGGAACGAGCCGTCTGCCGATCGCGGCCGAGACGCCGTGGGGTTACTTCGTCGGCCCGGACAACGGCCTGTTGTCGCCTGCCGCCGCAATCGTCGGCGGGTCTGTTCGGGTTGTCACCATCGAGAATCCCGAAGCGACTTTCGACGGGCGAGATCGTTTTGCTCCCGCTGCCGCGGTGCTCGCCTCGGGTCAGGCAGTGCTCGACGAACTGGGCCCACCGCTCTCGCCCGATGTCATCGTGCCGATGGTTCTGCCGATCCCAACGGTGAGCGAGATGTCTGTTGAGGGGGAGGCCTGGTGGGTTGATGCCTTCGGCAACGTTCAGCTGAACATTGGCCCGGATGACCTGCATGAAGCTGGCTTCACAATTGGAGACACGGTTGAGGTGCTGGTCGGCCCACTGAAGCGTAAGGCTGTTTGGGCGCGATCGTACGGAGACGTCGATCGGGGCTCGCCTGTCGTACACGTTGATTCCTCGGGCATGATTGCCCTGGCGGTACGAGAGGGGAGCGCTTCCGAATTCTTCGTTCTCTCGACCGGCAGTCATGTTGTCGTCAGGAGTTCATGATCTGAGCGAGCTGGATCACCGCTGCAATCAGAATGATTGCGAGCAGAGCGATGATGGCGATCGTGGTTCCAGGACGCATGACCGTCCAGCATACAGCCGGACGCGTTGAGGCCTCCCCGAAGGGAGGCCTCAACCAGAAGGGCCACTCCAACGTCCGCCGCAGGGGCGGGCTGGGAGGCTTTCCTCTTACAACTTCGGACGTGAACGTGCCCTTGGTTGTAGGGTGCGGCATTCGCCGTCGTAGCCCTTCAATCGAGCACCAAAGATGCTCGACGTCGCGAATATCGACAAGGTAGGACAGAACTTGAGATCTTTTTCCCTCGACTTCCTGACGAGGCCACAGTGTGGTCTCTGTTCCTCCGTCGCGCCAATCATTTCGCGCGTCGCTTCAATAGCACGCGCAGACGTGATCCTAAGGGATGTCAACGAGGATGACGAGCTTTTCGATCGATTCGAACATCGGATTCCGGTGGTTCTGGG
Organism: uncultured bacterium; assembly: GCA_965363685.1. Taxonomy (GTDB): domain Bacteria; phylum Actinomycetota; class Acidimicrobiia; order Spongiisociales; family JAHEDJ01; genus JAHEDJ01. Next base: position 10,879 of record CBDTUP010000034.1, read on the forward strand.
TCCGGATGGTGCAGTCCTGGCCGAGGGACAAATCGGGTTTTGGGGGTTGTTGCGGGCGGTGCTCACGGCTCGGATGAGGTACCGCCGACGCGGATGAGTTGGGGGCTATGAGCGATTAGCGATTGGCTGCGGTTTCGGGGCTTCTTGCCGGCAGTGGCGGTTCGTGAGCCCGTAGATTGGCCCCGACTTCGGGGATTCTTGCTTTCGGGAGGTGGCTCGCGAGCTCGCAGGTTGGCCCCGATCTCGGAGCTTCTTGGGCAGGCCGTTCAGCCCTCTGTCCCGGACTCGCCCTCTACAGGCTCACCCTCGACCGGCTCCTCTTCAAGCAGCCCGCAGGCGATGAGAGTTTCCTCGGCGGGAGCGCCGCCGAAGCGGATGCGCTCGAATGCCGATACTGCCCGGATCTCCTCGTCGGTCAGGTCGGCCTCAAAGCCGGGCATACCACCCTGAACGGGCTTGTCGTCGGCGCCGTACGTGCTGCCCACAGCGACGCTCCATCCGTCCGATCCGAGGGCGATCCACTGCACGTGGTCGTCGCAAGAAGGCCACGTAGCGAGGACGGCTCCGCCGGACATGGCCGGTCCCGTTCCTCCTTGGCCGTTGGCGCCGTGACAAGATGCACACTGCGCTCCGGCCGTGTAGATCTCCTGGCCGAGCGCTAGGAATGCCGCTGCTTCTGCACCGCCGCCTCCACGACCCTCGAATGCCGTCCCATCGCAGTTGACCAGCGACCCGTCAAAGGCCACCTGCAGACTGCCGCCGTCTCCGCAGGCCACTCCGTTCGAATTGACGATCAGGTAGAACAAACCGAAGAGTGGGATTGCGAAAAGGGCCGCCACCATCCAGGGGGAGAACGACCGCGCAGCTCTCTTGCCCACGAGCACCGGAGCGCTCACGGGCTCCGATTTCTCTTCCGCAACCGCGACGGACTCGGGAACGGGCTCGAGTTCGGGGGTCTGGTCCTCGACCGGCTTTGCATCCGCGACTGCTTCCGGTGGGGGAGACTCCACAACAGGAGCCTCGGACGGTGGAGGGGTGGGTGCCCCGCCGCTCCAGGCAGTGAGGATCGCGTCGGCTGAAGTCCCCGCGGCCGCTGCCCGGGCATCCGCGGATCGCTGGATGAGAGCCTCGGAGGCCCCAATTTGTTCGGCCAGAGTGCTGACTTGCTCGCTGCTCATTTGGATTCCAGGAGGTAGGAGACGAGGTGGTTCACATCGTCTTCGGGCAGATAACTGAAGGACGGATGGTCACTACCCGGTCGAGCATCCTGGGGGTCTTCGAGATATGCGCTCAACCATCCGGCATCATTGGTCGGCTCTCTGGAACCAACATGGGAGAGGTCCGGGCCGATTCGCTGTGCGCCCGGGATCAGAGGACTATCGGAGAGGGTGATGATGCCGAGATCGCCGTCGGTGATGATTGGACGAACCTGCTGGGTGTGACATGCCGCGCAGCCCTCTGCCAGGTAGATATCTCGGCCGTCCACAGCTGCACTCGAAAGCTCGATCGTCTCGACGGCATCCAGCGATTGCGCGTTTTCGCCCGAAGCGGGTGCGATAACGACCGCCACGAACATGATTGCGAACACGGCCAGGGCCGAGAGCAGCAATGCGCTCAAGGATCCGGCCGGCACCGGTTCGAAGTCGGTCGCTGGTTGTTCGGGAGGACCGAGGTTGGTGGCAGGTTCCTCGGGAACCGCTTCTTCGGCTGTCTCGACCTCGAGTTCGGATTCGACAGGCTCCGGAGCTTCGTGGGCGGGAGGCTCAGGCTCGACCGCCGCAGGTGCAGCGTCCTCAGCAGGGGCTGGTGCCGAGACCGGTGGCGCTGCCGCCCCTCCGGTCCACTCGTTCAGCACGGCATCTGCCGTCGATCCCAAGGCCGCCGCACGAGCCTGCGCCGAACGCTCGACGAGAGCTTCCGACGCTCCGAATCGTTCGGCCAGGGTGGCGATGCGTTCGCTACTCATCGGCGACCTCCACGGAAACCAGGACTTCGCTGGTCGTCGGAGATCCCGAAGTAATCGTCCGATACACCAGATAGGCGTGAACCAGCTGGCCGGCGAACGTGATCAGCACTCCGATGAGAGTGAAGATCCACAAAGGCGATACGGCGGTCAGTGTCTGGAAGAAACCTTCGCCGGTGTTCTGATAGGCACCGCTGTAGGAACCTCCCGCCCAGGTGAACCCGCTCACCATCCCGGTCAACCAGAGGAAGATCGAGGTCGAGGTGACTCCGAGTAGAGACAAACGCAGGTGCCGGCGAGCCAGGTTTCGATCGTAGAGGTCTAGTCCGAGGAGACCGGGAAGCACTGCATAGAAGAAGGCGGCGGTTGTCCATCCGCCGATGCCAAAGAGAAGGAAGAACGACGTGCCGTCCCACCAGGACGTCAACCCGACGATGGCGGCGACGCTCCGGAATCCGGCCACCGAGGAGAGCACGATCGGAACGGGCAGCAGCAGTGCACCAGTCAACGCAAACCGGAGCGGGATCGACGACTGGACGGTCTCCCAGTGACCGCGGCAGACGATGCGTCCCGCGGCCGGGCCGCCCGAGCGCAGGGCATCCGCCAGGGGGCCGGCGGGCACGTAGTAGCGGGGCTTGTAGATGGATTGATTCGAGGGAAGCGGCCGGGCGACTTGCCCGGACTCCAGGAAGATCACCGCCGCGGCCCCGTAGTCGAAT
>CBDTUP010000035.1:0-13405 GCA_965363685.1 uncultured bacterium
TGGTTCCATCAAATCCTTTCAGCTCGAATTCGCCGATACTTTTCATATTTTCTCCTGCGAGTTGGGCGAACTTCTCCGTCATCAGGGTTTGTTTGTCGAGATTCGCGCACTGATCCTGGGTTCTTGCGGCCAGATTTACGGCCTGCCCGATGACAGTAAAGTCAAGACGTTCGTCGGCGCCGATATTCCCGTACTGTGCATTCCCGAAATGGAGGCCGATGCCGTGGCGTAAAACTGGTAGTCCGTCGGCCTGGCGGGAAGCGCTGGCCCCCTACGGGGTTGAGATATCTGATCAAGAAGTTGCCGATCTCTCCGGCCGGACGGAACGGGACGCCTTCGATCACTTCGCGGCCAAGGGTGAGATTCCGTCCTACGAGAACTTCTGGCCCGTCCTCGCCGCGCGCGTTCATGAACTCTTTGAGAAGTATCTCGAGGCATTCGAGGACGCGGCCGACACGCTGGAGTTCTTGAGCGAGCGCGGTAGAGCGATGGCCGTTGCCTCCAGCAGCCCACGAGCCCGACTCGATCTGTCGTTGTCGTCGACGGGGCTCGATAGGTTCTTCGAGGTGGTAGTGGCTGGGGACGAGGTGATTTCGGGCAAGCCGGCGCCCGACATCTATTTGGCCGCCGCGGCCGGTTTGGGCGTTGATCCGGTGACTTGCATCGCGGTCGAGGACGCTCCGGCAGGAGTGGCCGCAGCCAGCGCGGCAGGAATGCGGGTCGTGGCGGTGTTGAGGGGCGGGTACACGTCCGAGCAGTTGAGCGAGGCCGACCTGGTTGTGCCGAGGCTGACCCCAGCGGTGCTTGCGTAGAGCCTTTGGCCTTGGTCCTTGGGCCTTTGCCTTTGGCCGTTGGCAAGAAGCTGAAGGCGGTAGACCCGTCATTGCTCAATGCTCCCTTGCGTACCTAGTCCTGTCGGAAGCTATCCTCCCGGTATGGAAAACCTCTCCCTTTACATCGGTATTGCAGCTGCCGCACTGGTTGGCTGGTGGATCTTCAAGAAGCTGTTCAAGCTGGCGATCTACGCCGGGATCATCGGGGTGGTCGCCTGGTTCTTCTACTTCCAGTCCTGACCAGGGGACATGGACTTCCTGCTCGAGGTCCTCAGTGACGCGCTGGGTGCGCTCTTCGGTTTCGGTAGTGAGCTGCGACGGATCCTCGGCCTCACTCTGGTTGTGTCTCTCTCTGCCACCGTGCTGGGTGTTGTCGCCGGAGTTCCTCTCGGTACCTGGATAGCACTCGGCAGGTCGCGGGTTCGCTCTGCCTGGTTGGTGGCCGTCAACATCGGGATGGGAGTCCCCCCTGTCCTCGCCGGGCTGGCGTTGCTGCTCGTCCTATGGGACGCCGGTCCGCTCGGTGGCCTCGGATTGCTCTTCACTCCGGCTGCCATGGTGGCGGCACAGACGCTACTCGCCATCCCCATTGCAGCCGGAGTAACCGCCGGGGCCATCAAAGGGTTGCCACCTTCGGCAGGAGAGCAACTGGAAGCTTTGCGACTCTCCGGACTTCAGCGGGGAAGGCTGGTGCTAGTTGAGGTCTGGCCCGGTGTTGTGGCCGCGGTGGCAGCCGCGTTCGGGAGGGTGGTTTCCGAAGTGGGGGCGGTCCTGATAGTCGGTGGGAACATCGTCGGCGAGACCCGGGTGCTTACAACGGCGATCGTTCAGGAGACTCGCCAGTCCAACTTCGGGGATGCATTGGCACTCGGGATAGTCCTCATCCTCGTTGCCGCCGCGGTCAACGGCTTTCTCACCCGCATGCAGTTGAAGGGGGCCAATCGTGACTGAGCGGTTCGATCTCAGGTTTCCCGAGGATGGATCGGTTCTCTCGATCGAAAACCTCAGACTCGAGTCCAGCGAGCGTCTGGTCGTGTTTGGTCCGAACGGAGCCGGCAAGTCGACGATGCTGCGCCTGCTCGCCGGGACTCTCGCCGGTGGACCGAGAATCGAGGCGTCGTATTTGCCGCAGAAGCCCTACTTCTTCCGGGGTAGCGCCGGATACAACATGGGTCTCGGGCTTTCTGCCGAACAAGCCAGTCGTGCTCGAAGCATCGCCGACCGACTGGCGGTCGGCGAGTTGCTCGGCTACGAGGCCTCCTCGCTGAGCGGGGGAGAGGCACAACGTGTCGCAATAGCGAGAGCCCTGGCCCGTCCTGAAACTCTTGTGCTCCTCGATGAGCCGCTTTCTGCTCAGGACGAACAGGACCGTATGAGAGTGGCGGCGGTGGTAATCGAGGAGATAGGCGATCGAGGTGCGGTGATAGTCACTCACGATCGAGAGGCTGCGGCCGTTCTAGCCGACCGGATGGCAGTTCTGATCAACGGCCGGTTGGTTCAAGAGGGTGAGGTTGGTGAGGTGTTCTCCCTGCCTGCGACCGACGAAGTGGCGGCAGCAGTCGGGATCGGCAACGTCATCGATGGTGTCGTCGGCGGAGTCGATGGATCGCTGGTTGCGCTGGAAACGGGGGGGCTCACGATCTGGGGCCTTGGCGGACCCGGCCCAGGGTCGAGGGCACGTGCCGTCTTTGGAGCCGAAGCCGTCACACTCTTCCGGGGCCGCGATGGCTTGGCGGGAAGTGCGCGGAACCGGTGGGTCGGTACGGTCACGGAAGTCCGGGACCTCGGTCGCCTAGTCGAGGTCATAATCGACGCGGGTGTTCGAATCGCCGCGTTGGTTACTCCGGGATCGCAGGAGGTACTTCAGCTACGCCCTGGTGCCGGAGTTACGGCCACCGTCAAGGCTGCCGCAGTCCGGGTGAATCCCGCGTGAAACGCCTGGTGTCGGCGCTCGTACTGGTTCTGACCGCCTGCGCGGGCGCCCAGGACCATCGTCTGATCGTGGCGGCAGGCACGACACTGGTCGACAGCGGGATCCTCGAGGACGTGGTGGAGGCTTTCGAGGCCGAACACCCGAATGTCGAACTGAGTGTGGTGGGGGAGTCCACGTCACAGGTCCTGCAACTCGGTCGTCTGGGGGGCGCCGACGTCATGATCACTCATGGACCGGAGTTGGAGGCACAGTTCGTCGAGGATGGCCTAGCCGCGAGGTATGAGTTGGTCTTTGTCAGCTCATTCGTTGTCGTAGGCCCTCCGGACGGGCTCGCAGGTGGGCCGGTTGTCGATGCGCTTACTGCTATCGCCGGCAACGCATATCCGTTCGTGAGTCGGGCAGACGGCAGTGGAACGCATGAAGCGGAGCAAGCCCTATGGGCCGCGGCTGCCATCGATCCGGTAGGTCAGCCGTGGTATCTCGAGACCGGGCAGGGCATGGGTCTGACGCTTCAGGTCGCCGACCAGAGGAACGCCTACACGCTGGCCGAGCTCGGCTCATATCTGACGGCCGCCGCGACGCTGTCGCTTCGACCTCTCGCGGTCCCGGACTTGCCTCCAAACCCGTATCACCTGATCGTGGTGGCGTCGTCCCCGGAACTGGCGACGGCCGAGACCTTTCTCGACTGGCTGACCGGTCCGGCCGGCCGGGCGGCTATCGAACAAGCGAACCTCAACCAATTCGGCCGGGTGGTGTACGCCGCTACCGGTTAGTCGTCTCCACCGGGGTTGGTGGGAGCCTCTTCCCAGGCTTTGAGGAAGGCGACGGCTTCATCGGAGGAGTGCAATGCCGCAAAGCGAGCGACCTGCCTGCCAACTTCCCGCAGGCAGCTCTCGTGGGCATCTCGTGACGGCGCATCTGGTGCCAGGTTCTCATAGGCCTGTGGGACAGAGGCCTGCTGAGGTATCACCCAGGCGTGCAAGGCACGGCCGATTACGCGCAGACCTTGAAGAGCCTGCTGGGCACCCATCGAACCTCCGGAGACTCCCACGAGGCCAATGATCTTGCCTTCCAACTCGTCGAATCCCATCAGATCGATAGCGTTCTTGAGGACCCCGCTGTAGCCACCGTGGTACTCAGGTGTTCCGAGAATGAGGCCGTGAGCAGGCCCGACATCTGAGCGCAGGCGCAGGACTTCAGGCGAAGCCGGTTCGTCCTCATTGCAGAACGGGAGGTCGTACTCGCGGAGGTCTACCAGGCGGATGACCGCGCCGGATTCAGCCGCTCCTTCCAGAGCGCGGGTCACCGCCTCTCTGGTATGGCTGCTGCTGCGAAGGCTACCGACAATGCCGGCGATGATGATTTCCTGTTGCACCATCGGGACCCTACCGGCCGTTGGGACATACGGATGGGGAAGCGGTCAGTTGCGTGGCAAGATCCTGGCCAACTGTCGACTGAGTGCGACCAGATTGCCCTCTGAATCCCATATCTCGCCGTCCTCTTCCACGTGGCTCTCGACCAGGAACCGGGACTTGAACCAGGCTCGTAGCCAACCCGGGGCGGGTCTGGCCCGGAAGTGAATGGTGAGTTCTATTGTCGGTACCCAACCGAAGGCCTCCAGGTTGAGCACCGTTGGCGGAAAGGCGTCGGCGAACAGAGCCAACGATCGCAGATCGGGCTGGCGCCCATCTGCGAACCGGATCCAGCCACCGACCTCCGCTCTACCGACCGGTTGTCCCATCGCTCCGCCGGCCACACTCGGTTCGAGGCGCGCGTCGAAGCGGTTTTGGATCTCGAGAGTTGAGTAGCCGACCTCGTTGCGGACGCAGTCGTCGGGTGGGGGCATGGCGGGAGCGGTTGCGGTTACGAGGGTCGGTCCCTCGGAAGCTGCCAGGTCACCGTACGAGGCGAGCATTCTCAATCGCTCACGCCCGTCCTGGATCAACCGGGCGCAGGCCGTCGAGAGCGTACGCCCTGTTCTCAAAACCTCGACCTCTACCGTAACTTCGATACCGGCGGTCACCCGTCCGAGGTAGTGGCACGTCGCAGTGAGCGGATCCGGATGAGGAACCTCGCTGCCGACGGCGGCAAGCGCGATTGCCATCAGGTAGCCCCCGTTGGGGATCGTCCCGACATTCCATGCTGGAGACACATTGGCAGCCCAGCCGCCATCAGCCAGCGGCGTGACCGCCGTGTCGCGATCGAACTCGTACATAGCTACGGAACAACCACCACTGGACAAGACGAGTAATGCACCAGTCGGTCGGCAACTGATCCCATCACGAATCGCTCGATCAGGCCGGCGCCCCTTCTGCCGATCACCAGCAGGTCGGCATCGACGTCTTCGCAGTAGTGCACGATTGCCCCGGCCGGATCTCCGAGTTCTTCACTCACCTGATACTCGACCCCTTCGAGATTGACTTCCTCGACCGTTCGGTCAAGGACCTCTTTCTGGGCTTCCATCAGGGACTCGGACAATGCTCGCGCCGGAGGAGGGGCACCACCGATTCCCCACCAGCCCTCCGGAGGGCGGACAACAGTGAGGATGTGCAGCTTGGATCCGTTGCGCCGCGCCATTTCTGCCGCCAGCTGGGTGGCGTTGATACTGCGGTCCGAACCGTCCACCGCCGCCACAATGACATCGGGTGCCCAGGTCATCTCCAACCTCCTGTCTACCTGTCATTCACTCTAGGTCGCGGGATGGCTCGTCGACGGGTTTGGCGCTTGCAGATCGGTGGTGCAAGATTGCATTCCTCAGGAGGAGGATCTGATGCGACCGAAGGTCGTTATCGCTGAAACCATTGCAGAAGCCGGCATTGAGGCTCTCGCCACACATTGCGAACTCGACATTGCGGCGGGCATCGATCGTCCCGATCTGCTCGCACGACTGCATGATGCACAAGGGTTGATTGTCAGATCGGCCACCCAGGTCGATGCAGAACTGTTGGCCGCTGCGCCGAACCTCCAGGTTGTCGGTCGCGCCGGCGTGGGAGTCGACAACATCGACCTCAGGGCCGCAACCGCGGCCGGTGTCCTGGTGGTCAACGCGCCCCAGGCGAACATCATCAGTGCAGCCGAACACACCATGGCGCTTCTCCTCGCCCAGGCTCGCAACATCGCACCAGCCGATGCCAGCATGCGGGCCGGCCGATGGGATCGAAAGGTGTATCAAGGAATCGAGTTGCATGGAAAGACACTGGGGGTCATCGGCCTCGGGCGTATCGGTTCGCTCGTCGCGCAGCGGGCGCTGTCGTTCGGGATGCATCTTGTGAGCTTCGACCCGTATGTCTCATCCGAACGTGCTCGACGCCTGGGCGTAGATGTCGCCGACACGCTCGACGATCTACTCGGGCAGGCCGACTTCATCACTATCCACCTGCCGCGCAACCAGGAGACGGAAGGCCTGATCAATCGGGAGAGCTTGTCGAAGATGAAGGATGGTGTGCGGATCGTCAACGCATCTCGTGGTGGGATAGTCGACGAAGCGGCGCTCGTGGAAGCGGTCCGAGCCGGCAAAGTCGCCGGGGCCGGACTTGATGTCTACGCAGACGAACCCCTCCGAGACAGTCCGCTGGTCGATATACCTGAGATAGTGCTGACGCCGCATCTCGGCGCATCCACGGTGGAGGCGCAGGACAAAGCCGGCACCGACGTCGCCGCAGCTGTTGGGGCGGCGTTGCGCGGAGAGCTGGTCTTGTCGGCGGTCAATGTCGACCTCGGTCGGGACGTTGGCGATGAGATCCGGGAGTTCCTGGGCGTTGCCGAGTATCTAGGAGTCATCTTCTGTCGTGTGGCCCAGGGATTGCCGGACCATCTCGTTGTCCGAGCCGAAGGCCGTATTGCCGACTATCCGATCAAACCACTACGGCTGTCCGCTCTCAAAGGCGCCTTCGGTGTTGTGAGCTCGGCTCCTGTCTCATTTGTCAATGTCGAGGGTCTCGCCGAGTTGAGCGGATTGGTAGTTGATGATGAAGCAACCCCCGAGTCTGCTGAGTACGTATCGCTCTTGCGGTTGTCGGGTGTCGTCGGCGGCAGAACGGTGTCGGTGGCCGGAACGATCGGCCGTAAGGGCCCTCACCTCGTGTCGATATTCGGGCATGAGGTTGAACTGAAACTGTCTCGTCACATGCTGTTGGTGAGAAACTCCGACGTGCCGGGTGTGATCGGTCGCGTTGGTAGCTACCTGGGTGAAGCGAGGATCAACATTGCCAACATGGCAGTAGGCCAGTCTCCTGAGACCGGCGATGCGGCAATGATGGGCTTGAGTCTCGATCGTGCGCTCAGCGAGGGGGAACTCGAGGAGTTCAGAGCGCTCGATGGTGTCGAAGAGGCACAGCAGGTCGAGTTGCCGCTGTGAGGTGCGGAAATCAGGCGAACCAGGCGTAGAAAGCCCAGCCGGCAGCCAGACCGTAGAGTCCGGCCACGAGATCGTCGGCTGTGATTCCCCATCCGCCGGGTAGTTTCTCGGCCGCTCCAACGCCCGGCATTTGCTTGAAGATGTCGGCGGCTCGGAAGACCAGCCAAGAGACGACTGCAGGCCAGCCGACCAGCCCGATTGTTGCCAGAAAGGTCCCTGCGGCTTCGTCCACCGTGATCCATCCCGGATCTCCCTGATCGGAGAAGTGGCCGGCGGACCAGATCGCCAGCACGGTGACGGCGACGGCGGCCGCCGCCTGTGCCCACCACCCGATCGACCCCAGCGCGAGTGTCATTGCCAGAGCTAAGGCCGATCCGACGGTACCGGAGCCCATGTCGGACCCGCGCAGCGCACGCAGTATCAGGCCGGATCCGAACCATGAAGCGATGAAGCGGGGCATCTGCGGCAGGCTAATCGGCTGGGATCGGAGGGTTGCGGCCGAAATCCCACATGGCGTAGCCGAGGATTATGAACCCGAACAGCAGGAATTGAGGGGCGATCACTCCGGCGGCTGCAGTCAGCGCAGGCAATATGCGGCGCCAAGACCCGAGGACCGAGCTCCGCCATGCGACGAAGCCGAACAGGCCGAGTCCGATGGGGATGAGTATGAGGAAGCCGGGCGCAATGCCGGCCACCGACGCAAGATCCGAAAGATCGTCGCTATTCGTCGCTGCCGCCACTGCTGCAACCGCGAAGCCGACGGCAACTAGCAATACTCCGACTTGCGCGATCCAGAAACCGCCGGTCATCAACGGCGTTGAGACGTTGCGATGGATCCGTCGAAGGCCGATCAAGCCCCAGACGAGAAGGGGTGTCAACACGGCAATGAGCGAGAAGGCCAGCGCGTCTTCTTCAAAGCCGGAAGCGAGCAACATTCCGGCTGCTCCACTGGCGGCGGCTATCCCCTCGGTGCGCCTTGAGTGGTCTTGCTGAGACGGGTCGATCATCTACGGCCGTTCGTTGAATGACCGAACGGTAATCGCGGGCCACTAGATTTCTGGAGTCAAACCTCGAAAGGACGTTATGCAGCCATCCGATATCGCCAGCTTTGCAACCCCATCGGATCCGCAGATCAGTCCGGATGGCGAGCGCATTGCTTTTGTCGTAAGTCGAATGGACTTGGAGGAAGACCGGTATGAGCGCTCGATCTGGGTCTGGGATGAGTCTGCCGCCCGGCCGTTCACGCACGGCCCCCTCGACCTCAGTCCACGCTGGTCTCCGGATGGGCGGTCGCTGGCGTTCTTGAGGGGAGGCACCACACCGGAACAACGACCGCAGGTCGCTGTCATGCAGGCAGACGGTGGAGAAGCGAGGATAATGTCCGATGTGGCGCTCGGATGTGAGGAAATCGAGTGGTCACCGGATGGCAAGTTCATCGCCGCAGTCGGGGTTGGGTACCAGGGAGAGTGGGCCGATCTCGACGAGTCGGAGCGAAGTCGCCGACCCCGTCGGATCACCGATGTTCCGTTTCGCTTCGACAACATGGGCTGGATTCATGATCGCAAACGCCACATCTGGCTGATCACCGCTGATGGGTCGGCCCCGCCCCGGTGCCTGACCGAAGGCGATTTCGATGAACGTTTCCCGGCCTGGCGGCCGGACTCGAAGGCGATCGGATACGCGACGGATCGCTCGCCTCGGAGAGCATTCGAGGATGGATCCGATCTCTTCGAGGTTGAAATCGAGACGGGGAAGCAGCGAAGGATCGCCGCTCGGGGCACTTGGTCGTTCCCTTCATACAGGCCAGACGGAGTCGTTCATGGTGTCGGCGACCTGGCCGGGTCTCGTTTCTGTGTGGCGCCTCGATGAGGATCCCGTCGACCTGACAGGACACCTGGACAGGAACATCTACTCGATGACGCTGGGAACGGCTCCGCGTGGTCCACAGTGGAGTGGCAATGCTTTCTTCTCTGTCATCGAAGATGCCGGGCGCGTCGGGGTCGTGCGCGTTCACGAGGACGGGACGGTCGACCACCTGATTGATGGGAATCGAGCCGTGAAAGGCGTCACGATAGATGACACCGGTGGTCGACTCGCCATGGTCATCAGCACGCCGACAAACCCGGGTGAGGTCTATCTGTGGGAGGACGGAGAGGAACGCTGTCTCACCGACCTCAACGCCGACTTTGTGTCTGAGGTCCCGCTGATTGAACCGGAGCATTTCCAGGTCGTCTCGGGTGGTGTGGAGATCGACGTGTGGGCGCTGGTTCCGCCGGGGGAGGAGTCCGTACCCGTTCTCCTCAATATCCACGGTGGTCCGGCCAGTCAGTACGGTTGGGGGTTCTTCGACGAGTTCCAGGTGTTCGCGGCGGCCGGCTACGCGGTTGTCGCCTGCAATCCACGCGGGTCGACCGGTCGAGGCTTGAGCCACGCGCGGGCCGTTGTGGGGGACGGGTGGGGTGTGGTCGACGTCGAGGACGTTACGAATGTCATCGAAGACGCACTGCGCCGCAATTCCCGCTTGGACGCCGATCGACTGGGTGTGATGGGAGGTTCCTACGGAGGGTTCCTCACGGCATGGCTGATAGCCAAAGACCACCGCTACAAATCCGCAGTGGTTGAGCGTGCACTCCTGTCGTTCACGTCCTTTGCTGGAACTTCGGATATCGGAGGTACGTTCCCGAAGATCTATGCGGGTGTCGATTTCGTCGATGGACCCGAAGTCCTGTGGGAGAAGAGTCCGCTATCGATCGCTCATCAGATCGAGACCCCGACCCTGATTCTCCATTCTGAGAACGACTTCCGGTGTCCGATCGAACAAGCCGAGCAACTCTTCATGAGTCTCAAGCGTCAGGGAGTCGATGCGGAGTTGCTCCGGTTCCCGGGGGAAGGTCACGAACTGTCACGCTCCGGCAAGCCGAGACATCGTCGAGAGCGGTTCGAAGCCATCATCGAGTGGCACGACCGCCGGCTTACCGGCAACGCGTAGACCTGCGAGGATATCGCTATGGATAACGCGCAATTCATCTGGATGAACGGTGAGATGGTGCCTTGGGCCGACGCGCAAGTTCATGCACTCAGCCACGGACTCCACTACGGCACCGGGGTATTCGAAGGGATCCGGGCCTATGCAACGCCCGACGGGCCCGCGGCGTTTCGCCTGGCGGAGCACATGGACCGCCTCCACCGATCGGCTGCCGCCTACGGCATTCCACTGTCATGGACCTCAGATCAACTCGTCGAAGCTGCACGGCAGGTGGTGGCGATCAACTCGCTCCCATCCGCGTACATCCGTCCCCTTGTGACTATGGGCACGGGTTCGCTCAGCCTCGACCCGGCGGGTTGCTCGGTCGAGGTGATAATCGCCGCCTGGGAATGGGGTGCATATCTAGGTGAGGACGGCCTCGCCAACGGGATCTCGGTTGGTGTTTCCTCGTGGCGCAGGTTCGCCGAGTCCACGCTGATCGCCAACGCCAAGGGGACGGGCGGCTACCTGAATTCCGTGCAAGCGAAGCAAGAGGCAATCCGGGGCGGATTCGACGAAGCGATAATGCTCAACACCGACGGTTTGGTGGCTGAAGGCAGCGGCGAGAATCTCTTCCTGGTCCGGGATGGCGCGGTGATCACGCCTCCCGTGACTGCCGGAATCCTTGCGGGCATAACGAGGGCGACCGTTATGCAGCTTCTGAGGGACGACGGCACTGAAGTGAGCGAGGGATCACTGGCACGAAGCGACCTGTATTACGCAGATGAGTTGTTCTTCACCGGAACGGCGGCAGAAGTGACTCCCATTCGGGAAGTCGATCATCGTCCGGTGGGGTCCGGTAGACCAGGGCCGATAACGAGAAGAGCTCAGGACTTGTACCAGCAGACCGTGACCGGCAAACTCGATACGTACCGACACTGGCTCGATTCCGCCTAGGAGACACCCCATGGGTCAACAGCCCAATATCGAACTCGACATTGACGATCTCCCGCGCGATACGCATGAACCCGGAGCTCCGAGCGGATGGAAGCCAACCAGGCCCGGGGAGATCCTTTCCCCGGCGGCCATGCCTGTAGGTGGAGTTTTCGGGAATCCAAGTCCCGATGGTGGCTGGATCGTGAAGCTCGTCCGTGAGGCGGAATACAAGCGGGCCGGCCGGGCATTGGACGATGTCGTGGTAGCGGTCGCCTCCGCCCGGGCATCCGTGTTCGGCCGCGGCCCGGTTCCGGATGACGTGGAAGCAGCGCTGGTGGTACTCGGATTACGAGAAGATGGACTACCTCCCGAGTTGCTGGAGAGGGTCCGCGAACGCCGGACGAGTTGGCTGGCAAAGACCGCCCACGAACCAGTGCGTGGAAGAGCGGCACTCGACGCCATAGGGCGAGAGTTCCTGCATCAGTCCGTCGATGACATCAGGGCTGGTCTGCCCGAACTCCTGAGCTGATGGAACCGTTCCGCTTCTTGACGGGAACTGTGATTCCCGTGGCCGACAAGGCTGCGCTTGGGAACGTGCCCACAGTTCATCTTCCGTGGTGCTTCGGTTGCGGACCTGAGAACGACGACGGTCTGCGGCTGCGGCCCCGCTTCAACGGTGATCTCGTCGAAGCGGATATTCAGTTTGCCCCTCGATTTCAGGGAGGGCCCGGTTTGGTACACGGTGGGGCAATATCGGCCTTCTTCGATGATTTGATGGGCTTCGTGATGATGGTCCATCAGCGGCCGGCGGTGACGGCCAAGCTCGAGATCAATTATCTCAAACCGATACCGCTCGGCATCACATTGCACGGCACTGCCTGGCTATCGGACCAGGAAGGCAGGAAGATGTGGGCGGAAGCCGTGGGCGAAGACGATCACGCTAATCGTTACATCGAATCGAAGGCCTTGTTCTTGCCGGTCATGCCCGATCACTTTGCCGACACAATGCAATACATGGATCCGGAGCAAGCTGCGAAGCTTTCTCGGTACGACAGAGACGAGTACTACCCATGAAGATCGTTCGAGTACGAGCCGACGAGGGGATTGTCTACGGTGCGGTCGAGCCGGAGGGAATCCGGCTCTACAAAGGTTCACCGCTCGTTGAGTGGGAATCGACCGAAGTCGTTGCCCCGTTTGATTCGGTACAGCTACTTGCGCCGGTGTTTCCGACCAAGGTCCTGGCGATCGGGAAGAACTACGCCGACCATGCAGCCGAAATGGGATCTGAGACCCCGGACTCACCGATCCTGTTCATGAAGCCTGCCACTTCCGTCATCGGCCCAGGCGCACCGATCGTGCTTCCGCCGGACTCGATGGAAGTCCACCATGAGGCGGAGTTCGCCGTCGTGATAGGGAGCGTGGCCAGAAACGTGCGGGCGGAGAACGCTTCCTCGGTCATTCTTGGTTACGCCGCGGCGAATGACGTAACCGCCCGCGACTTGCAGCGCTCCGACGGGCAATGGACGCGTGCCAAGGGCTACGACACCTTCTGCCCGTTGGGGCCTGCGATCGAGACAGAATTCGACCCCCTCGAAGGGGTGGACGTCATCTGTCGGGTCAACGGAGAGGTTCGTCAGACCGGACAGACAACGGATCTGGTCTTCGGCGTTGCCGAATTGATCGAATACGTGACGAGAGTGATGACGCTGCTGCCGGGGGATGTCATCCTCACAGGAACACCGGCGGGCGTTGGGCCGATCGTGGACGGCGATGTGGTCGAGGTCGACGTGCAGTCGATCGGTGTCCTGACCAACCCGGTGGTGAAAGCATGACCGTGCGTGTTCGGATCGCTCCATCGCCAACCGGGTTCCTCCATGTGGGCAACGTCCGTTCGGCCCTCTTCAACTGGCTGTTTGCCAGGCACCATGGCGGAACCTTCGTACTCCGGGTTGACGACACCGACGTCGAGCGAAGCGAGCAAAAGTACGAAGATGACATCAAGACCGGTATGCGTTGGCTCGGTCTGGATTGGGACGAGGGTGTCGATGTCGGAGGCTCGCACGGAACATACCGCCAATCGGATCGGTTCGATCGCTACCGCCAGGTTGTGGAGCAACTGGTCGCCGATGGACACGCCTATTACGACGATCGCCCTGCTGCAGAACTCGAAGCGCTGAGAATCAAAGCCCAGAAAGAGGGCAAGCATCCGAATGTGTACATCCGCCGGCCGGACGTCGAGGCCACCGCCGGTTGTCGCATCGGCAGCGCATTGCCACTGCGTGTCCGCGCCGTCTCGCTTCAGGATTTGATTCGCTGCGCAATCTATCAGGCCAAGGCTCGCGCCTTCGGTGCCGGTCAGTAGAAGCCCCTGGCTCGCT
This sequence comes from uncultured bacterium, assembly GCA_965363685.1. GTDB lineage: Bacteria > Actinomycetota > Acidimicrobiia > Spongiisociales > JAHEDJ01 > JAHEDJ01. The sequence goes on from CBDTUP010000035.1 coordinate 13,403, forward strand.
GTC